>JAGYNM010000059.1 GCA_018399335.1 Bacteroidales bacterium
GTGATATCGCTGGCATACAAAGTTTGGGTTTCGGTGCCGGCATCCACTACCATCATGCGGCCTTCTTTTAGCACGTTGTGGTGGCTGTGATTGTGCAGGGTTTGTCCGTCAACACTCAATATTACAGGGAAAGAAACAGGGCCGCCATGTGCCAGTGCAATTCCTTCGATAGTGCCGGCGATTTCTTGTTCGATGATGCCGGGCTTGGCCATTTTCATAGCTGTAGTATGCATCAGCCAGGCGATATCAACCGCTTTTTCTATCTCGGCTACTTCAAGCTCCGATTTGATCTCTTTCAGTTTAACAACCGCTTTGATCAATGGCACACTCGCTTTGGCTTTTACATCATGTGCAGCAATCCCAAGCATTCGGCCAAGTGTTATCATCATAGCGCCACGATAGGGAGGCAGGTAATGAATGGTACGCCCGGATGCGACTGCTTTTTTTAGGTAGTCTTCGAGCTTGCCAAAGGCATAAACTTCATTGATGCCAACCTGTGCAGCCTGATCAGTAACAGAAGGCTGAGGCCCCATCCAGATGATGTCGTCAATTTCTACATCATCACCAAATAAGATTTCTTTTCCGTTGTCGAGATCAATTACTCCCGCAAAACCAGGGTGATTTAAGCCAAAGAAATAGGAAAAATGGCTGTCCTGACGGTAAGCATAGGTGTTGGCAGGATAGTTAAAGGCCGCTTCCTGATTGGCCATAAAAAGGGCGATACCACCCTGAATTTCCTTTTTTAGTTTGAGGCGCCTTTCGGCATACACTTCTTTTTGAAACATCTTTCGGGTATTTTATGAATTAATAATTACGTTGCATTAATTTTTCTATCTCATCCACTTCGATGGGTATATGAGCCATTAAATTGACAGGATCGTTTTCAGTTACAAGAATGTCATTCTCGAGCCTAATTCCGATTTTTTCTTCACGGATATAAATGCCGGGTTCGCATGTTATTACCATGCCCGGTTTCAGGGGCTGATGCTTAAGTCCCGGATCATGCACATCGAGGCCTACGTGATGTGCCACTCCATGCATCAGGTATTTTTGGTAAAGGGGAGATTCGGGATGCTGGTTTTTTACCGCTTCGGCTGTAAAAAGGCCAAGTTGGATCATCTCCGACTCCATCATTTTCCAGGTGGCTTTGTTGATCTGATCGGTTGTATTACCGGGCACATAAAGCTTGGTTGCTTGTTTTAAAACCCGCAGCACGGCCAGATAACAATCCTTTTGACGATCAGTAAATTTGCCGTTTACGGGGATGGTTCTGCTCATGTCGGAAGCATAATTGGCATATTCGGCACCAAAATCAAAAAGGAGCAGGTCGCCGCTTTCAAGCTGACTTTCATTATCGGTATAATGTAATACGCAGCTATTGATGCCTCCGGCGATGATTGGCGCATATGCGTGACCCTGCGCCCTGCGGATAGTGAATTCGTGATCGATTTCGGCCTGCACTTCAAATTCGTATTTCCCGGGCTCAACAAAACGGAGCACACGCTCAAAAGCTTTTCCGGTGATTTGGCAGGCCTGTTCAATCAGTTTGATTTCTGTTTCTGATTTTATAACGCGCAGGCCTTCGAGCAGCGGAGCCGCACGCAAAAAGTCGTGCAAAGGATAGGCTGCTTTAATTTTGTCGGCCAGAAGCTTATTGCTGTCGGAGATTGCTGTGTGGTATTTGGGGTATTCGTTCAGGTTGAGGTAAACAGCTTGTGCACTGTGCATCAATTCGCGCAGCACAGCATCAAACTGATCATCTTTTCTGATTGTTTGCACACCACTTATATTACTGGCTTCCTGCTGGCTTAGCATATGACCATCCCAGGTTGCTTTTACCGGATTGTAGGCTTCAATGAATAAAACTTCCTGGAGTTCTGGTGCCTGACAAGAGGGAAAAAGGATTAAATATGCATTTTCTGCTTCAATTCCGGTCAGATAAAAAAAGTCGGATTGCTGGCGATAGGGGAAAAACTGATCGCCATTGCGGGGCATTTTGGCAGCAGCAGTAAAAACAGCGAGGCTTCCTTTGGGTAAAAGCCCGGAAAGTTTTTCCCTGTTTTGTTTGAAGAAAGTGTTAGAAATTAGAGGATAACGCATTCTTAAATAAATTAGAATCTATCTAAATAATTAGATTTGGGAATTTTCATATCTACAAAAGCAAATATATCCCTACATTTGTTAACTCAACTTTACAAAGGTAATTTTTTTACCTTTTTAATCAAAATGAAGGGTTCATTTGTTTTTCAACCAAACAAAGCACTATGAGCAAAACTGTAACGTATTCATCTGTCGCCAAAAAGATTATCATGTCGCTGGCAGGCTTGTTCCTGACCAGTTTTTTGGTTGTTCACTTAGGGATTAATTTGTTAATCCTTTTCGACAAAAGTCTGGAGCTGTTTAATCAGGCGGCTCATTTTATGGCTACCAACCCATTGATACAGCTGTTTCAGTATGTATTGTTTTTTGGGTTTATCCTTCACATCATTTTAGGTGTGGTGTTGCAAATTCAAAACTGGACAGCCCGTCCGGTGCGATATCAAAAGAAGGGATCTTCGGAGCAATCGTATTTCTCTAAGTTTATGATTCATACCGGAGCCATCGTATTCATCTTTTTAATCATTCACTTTGCCAACTTTTTTGTTAAAGCCAAGTTTGGCCACATTGATCCGATCACCTATGATTCAGGCACCTATGAAAACCTTGGTCAGTTGGTGGTTGAGCTTTTCAGAGATGGGGCCTATGTGATCTTTTATGTGATAGCCATCCTTTTGCTGGGCTTTCACCTGGATCATGGCTTTCAGTCGGCTTTTCAGTCGCTGGGCCTTACGCATTCCCGCTACACCCCCATCATTAAGGGATTTGGTACAGTGTTTTCAATTTTGATTACACTTGGTTTTATTGCAATTCCACTGGTTATTTACTTCTCTTTTTAAGCAAATACAGCTATGGTAAAATTAGACGCAAAAATACCTCAGGGTCCACTGGCAGAAAAATGGACAAATTATAAAGCCCATCAAAATCTTGTAAATCCCTCCAACAAGCGCCGCCTCGACATTATCGTTGTGGGTACAGGCCTTGCGGGAGCTTCTGCAGCTGCAAGCTTTGGTGAGATGGGTTTCAATGTAAAAGTATTTGGCATTCACGACAGCCCCCGGCGTGCGCACAGTATTGCCGCGCAGGGTGGAATAAATGCGGCCAAAAACTATCCTAATGATGGTGATAGTGTTTACCGCCTGTTTTACGATACCATCAAAGGAGGTGATTATCGTGCCCGCGAAGCCAATGTTTATCGGCTGGCCGAGGTAAGCAATAATATTATCGACCAATGTGTGGCACAAGGTGTTCCTTTTGCCCGCGAATATGGTGGCTTGTTGGACAATCGTTCTTTTGGCGGTGCGCAGGTTTCGCGTACGTTTTATGCCCGCGGACAAACCGGACAGCAGCTTTTGCTCGGAGCCTACAGTGCGCTGAGCAAGGAAATCAAAAAGGGAAGCGTGAAAATGTTTACCCGCCGCGAAATGCTCGAACTGGTTGTGATAGAAGGCCGTGCACGTGGAATCATTGTTCGCGATCTGATAAGCGGAAAAATTGAACGTCACAGTGCACATGCCGTGGTTTTGGCCACAGGTGGCTATGGAAATGTATTTTTCCTCTCGACCAACGCTATGGCCTCCAATGGAAGTGCTGTCTGGAAGGTATTTAAAAAAGGTGCTTTCTTCGGTAATCCTTCTTTCACGCAGATTCACCCCACCTGTATTCCGGTGCATGGCGATTACCAAAGTAAGCTCACACTGATGAGCGAAAGTTTGCGTAACGACGGCCGGATCTGGGTGCCAAAACATAAGGAAGATGCTGAAAAAATCCGTAAAGGAGAGCTGAAACCAACGCAAATACCCGAAGACAGAAGAGATTATTACCTTGAGCGTCGTTATCCTGCTTTTGGTAATCTGGTGCCCCGCGATGTGGCTTCACGTGCTGCCAAAGAGCGCTGCGATGCCGGATTCGGTGTTGGCTCAACAGGCCTTGCTGTTTATCTCGACTTTGAAGATGCTATCAAAAGATTAGGCAAGCATGTGATTGAGGCCCGTTATGGAAACCTTTTCCAGATGTATGAAAAGATTGTGGATGAAAATCCTTATGAAACACCTATGATGATCTATCCTGCTGTGCATTATACTATGGGCGGCATTTGGGTAGATTATGAATTGCAGACAACCATCCCCGGTTTATTTGCTGCCGGCGAGGCTAACTTCTCTGATCATGGTGCCAACCGTTTGGGAGCTTCTGCATTGATGCAAGGACTTTCGGATGGCTATTTTGTGCTGCCTTATACCATTCAAAATTACCTGGCAGATCAAATCCGTGTGCCACGTTTTGAGACCAATCTGCCAGAATTTGAACAGGCCGAAAAAGAGGCGAGAGAGCGTATCGACAAATTACTTGCCGTGAATGGAGCGGAAACGGTAGATACTTTCCATCGCAAGCTTGGTTTGATCATGTGGGATTTGGTTGGTATGGGCCGCAAAAAGGAAGAGCTGGAGAAGGCAATCACAATGATTCAGGAGCTTCGCAAGGAATTCTGGTCCAACGTAAAGGTGCCGGGTAAAAATGAAATGGTAAATCCCGAGCTCGAAAAAGCCATACGCGTGGCTGACTATCTGGAGTTGGGAGAACTGATGGCTCGCGATGCACTGGAGCGTGAAGAAAGTTGTGGAGGACATTTCCGCGAAGAGTATCAAACAGAAGAAGGCGAAGCCTTGCGCGATGATAAAAATTTCACTTTTGTTTCGGCCTGGGAATACACAGGAGAAGACAAAGAACCTAAATTAAACAAGGAACCACTTGTATTTGAGTTCATCGAAGTGAAACAACGTAACTATAAATAAGCCGATTATTCATCACAAAAACTGCTAAAAATGGATTTAACACTTAAGATCTGGAGGCAGGCCTCGGCCGGCGAAAAGGGTAAGTTTGTTGATTACCAGGTTCAAAATATATCTACTGATGCTTCTTTTCTGGAAATGCTCGATGTGCTCAACGAGCGCCTCGTAAGGGAAGGAGAAGATCCGGTGGCTTTTGATCATGATTGCCGCGAAGGAATCTGTGGTGCTTGCAGCCTTTATATCAATGGCAGGCCACATGGCCCCGACAAAGGCATTACGACCTGTCAGATGCATATGCGCCGTTTCAAGGATGGCGAAACCATTGTTATAGAACCCTGGCGTGCCAAGCCTTTTCCGGTGATCAAGGATTTGATGGTGGATCGCACTGCCTTCGACGAAATCATTCAGGCTGGTGGCTATGTTTCGATCAATACCGGCGGAGTGCCGGATGCAAATGCCATCCCAATTCCAAAACGTGATGCAGATACCGCAATGGATGCTGCTGCCTGTATTGGCTGTGGCGCATGTGTGGCGGCTTGTAAAAATGCCAGCGCAATGTTATTCGTTTCGGCCAAAGTATCTCAGTTTGCTGTATTGCCGCAAGGAAAAATTGAAGCGCGTGAACGTGTTCAAAATATGGTGGCAAAAATGGACGAGCTGGGCTTTGGAAATTGTACAAACACTTATGCCTGTGAGGCAGAGTGCCCTAAAGAAATTTCTGTATCGCATATCGCACGTATGAACAGAGAATACCTATCAGCGAAGCTGGTAAGCCAGAAAGAATAAATCATTTTGATTTTTATTTGAAAAGTCGGCCTTGTCCGGCTTTTTTTTATTCAAATAAAATCAGTTTGATTCCGATGGTTAAGCTAAAAATATCACCCAGGCCTACCTCACGGGAGTTGATAAAATAGGTTACATACATCTCGTTTGTGGTAGTAGCCAAATAAAATTCCATTCCACGAATGCGTTTTTCGGGTGCAAACTTTTTTTGCAAACTAAGTCCAAAATCAAAATGAAGCCTGAAAGCATTTGGAGCATAATAGCCTTCAGGGAAGTTTTTTGGCAAACGCTCAAATGTACGATCGCTGTCAGCTATTTGGCGGCTTATGGCAAAACTCGCGAATGGCTTAAGGCTCAATGCATCATTTAAGTCAAGATTGATGGGGCTGTAATTGAGGCGAATCACAACATTGTGAATGGCTTTTCCGGTTCGATATGCAGGCGAAAAACCATATATGGCATCCAAAGCAAGGCTTTTAGCGGGATTAAGGTAATATCCGGCTCCGGCGGACAAGGCCCCGATGTTTCCGGCAAATTGCAGATTGATATAATCAGGAATGATACCGCGCGATTTTTCCTGTGCGAAAGCTCTGCCGTTGAGCAGCAAAAATAAAAGAGGTATCAGGATAACTATTTTCTTCATTCCACAAAGTTGATGGTTTCAAATAATACGCTGTCGGCCAGTACCTTCACTTTGCGGTAAACATTTTTTTGTGGGGCTCCGATCACTAAGTTAGGACCAATAGTAATTTCGTCAGGGAGTGTATCATTTTGATATTCATATGGGTTGTGGTGATGCCCGTGTATGGAAAGACTCACATTGTAATCCGTCATCAAAAGGTTGTAGATATAAAAATAGGAAAGAAAAAACTGATCTGTCCACGGAGGAATATGGGCAATCACAAAAACGTGCGTAAATTGGTCACGATCAATTAGTTCGTTACGAAGCCAGCGGAAGTCGGGTTCGGCAAAATTGAGCTCCCAAACCACATTATTAAAAAAGATAAACTTGCAATTGTGGTAGATGAAACTGTAATTTTCGGGTCCAAACATATCAGCATAAATAGATCGGCCGTTGGCCAGCAGATCATGATTGCCTATCACAGTAAAATAAGGTGTTTCAAGTCCTTCCATCAGATCCTGAAAGATGTCATATTCTTTGATCAAACCTCCATCTGTCATATCACCACCATGAATCAGAAAGTCGGCTGATTGGTGCTTGTTGATGTGTTCGATTGCGTTTTGCAATTCGTCATAAAACAAGTGATTATCAGAGATTAATGTAAATTCAAATGGTTTAAAATCAGGGGAATCAGAATTTGCTAAAAGCTTTTCCAGGTTTTGTTCTGTGGTGTTTTTTCGGGTGATGGGAACATAAGCTGAGTAAGGTGAGAACTCGAATAATTTGTCGCACGAAACCATCAGCAAGGCAAAAAGCAGCAGGATTAGTGGTTTTTTTAAAGACATTTGTAACTGCAATTAGGCGGTAAAATTAAGAATTATGACTGTATCAGATTATTTGGATGTACAGAAATGCCGATAACTTTCTGGATTTTGAAAAGCTTTTCAACAAAGTACTGATTTCTCTGTTATCTATGCAGGAGCACTGATATTTTATTCAGTGATTTTTTTCATGCAGATCAAGAATATCAGTTATAATGACAAAAAAGTCAAAAGTGAAATTGCGCAATTGGTTGGACCGCCATTTAGCTGGCTCGAGCGTTTCAAAATGGGTGGTAATGGTTCGCCTCGTTTCAGGTTGATTAGGGCCAGCACGCCAATCGAAGCGTTATTGGCTGTTGATAACCGCAGGTGGCATTGCAATATCGAATTGCGTCCGACGGGCATTCTGCTGGCTTTTCGTTCGCGGCTCGAAACCTATGCCTGGATTGTGCCTTATCGTAACTTATCACTTTTTAAATCAGAAGATTACCTCACACTTTATTCTGCACAGTATTTTGCTAAGCTGGTATGGGACGATCGTGATAAAGGTGCGCAGAAGTTTTTGGCCAAGCTTATGAGTTACAAAGCTAAGGTCCATGAAGCTGAGGCAATGCCTGCCTGAAAGCTGTTCATTCTGTAAGTTGAAAAAGTAAAAATGTATTTTGCCCTTATTGAAATCGCGGTAACAACACTTTATTAATCAAAAGATTATGGAGTGTTTCGAAAAATTTCCTGGTGTTTAATCTCGCCATTTAGGTTTTTAAAGGTAATTTGTAAACAAAGTTTATTGATTCCGTTCGTTTGATATGCTAACATTAATTTGTTTTTATTTCTAACATATTGTATTTTTGTAGCCTAAAGCGGAAGCCAAAAATCTACAATGAACATGCACTTATTTCAAAAAGAATTAGGTAGAAGAATTGCCGGGCAGCGTAAGCTAAAGGGGCTCACTCAGGCTGATCTAGCCACACGCATGAAACTGTCACGTTCTTCGCTGGCTCAAATGGAGTTAGGTAATAGGAATCTTGATGCCATTGAACTACAACAACTTGCAATAATTCTCGGCTTTTCGTTGGATGAATTTATGTCAGAAGATTTTAAGATTTTTGAAAAGAAAGATTTACAAGTGCAACCTAATATGGAAACTGCTGATGAGCGTGTGTCGAAGCCTCACTTTCAGCCTAACAAAATGAAAAACGTCTTGCTCTATATGCTCGAAAAATGCGCCGGCAAACCTAATGTTGGCGAGACAGTTTTGAACAAATTGCTGTATTTTGCTGATTTCAATTATTACGAACTTTATGAAGAACATCTAACGGGTGCTGTTTATCGCAAACTTCCCTATGGCCCTGTGCCTCAAAACCTGGATGTCATCATTAATCAGATGATAGCTGACAAACAACTGCAAAGGTTAAAAACTGAGTATTTTGGTTTACAACAAACACGTTATCTGCCATTGGTAAAAGCCAATCTCAGCCAACTTAAGGCAAGTGAAAAGGAAGTAATCGATAGGGTTCTTGATCAGATGAGTGATTGGTCTGCCACTGCGCTTAGTGCTTATTCGCACAAAGACATGCCCTGGCTTGCTTCAAAAGAAGGTGATGAGATCAGTTATGAATTGGCTTTTTACAGAGAGGCACCTTACTCTGTGAGAAACTATGATGAAGAACTTGAAGAGCAATGATCTTTGAAGAACTTCCTGTCTGTAGAAAAGACTTGAAACGCCTGTTAAAAAAATTCAGGACGCTCAATGATGATATTGAGATTGTGAAGCAGGTATTGGAAATAAAACCTGACGAACGTCCTCCATTTAGTTATCGAATTGATAATTTAGGAATTGAAAGCTGTGTGATAAAGGTAAAAAAGATTGCCTGCAAAGCCCTCAAAGGCCGTGGGGTTAATTCAGGCTTGCGTCTCGTATATGCCTATTTCCCTGAAGAAAAAAGAATAGTCTTTATCGAACTCTATCACAAAAATGAAAAACAGAATGAAGACCGTCAACGCATTTTGGATAATTTCAAATAGCAATTTCAAATTTTCAGTCTGACTCAGTCTTTATCAACTTATTAAGTTCAACTTGTGCCAGTTGCATGATTAACTTTCTGTTATTAGGAATTTAGTCTTTGGTTGGTGTGCTTTTATGTGTAAATCAACGATTTGCAAAATGTAATTTGGAGCTGGTCAAGCGCTTTTTTCTAAGACTGTCTTATTAGTAGTTAGAAAAAAGAGACCCATCAGGAAAAAATAAAAGTGTATTTTTGACAGACAAATGATACCGTATGCTCTTTTCGCAAGTCATTGGTCAAAAAGCTGTTAAGCAAAAACTTATTCAATCTGTCAGACAAAACAGGGTGAGTCATGCACAGTTGATTTTGGGTAAAACAGGTGCAGGCAGCATGGCATTGGCACTGGCTTATGCGCAGTATATCAACTGCAAAAACAGAACTGAAACCGATAGCTGTGGTCAATGCCCTTCGTGTGTTAAGATGCAAAAACTGGTTCATCCCGATTTGCATTTTGTGTTCCCAACCACCACAAATAAAAAAGTGAAAAAAGACCCGGAATCGGAGCTTTTTATGGAGGAATGGCGTTCGTTTTTGAGCAAAAATCAGGGATACGGAAGCGATCATGACTGGTACGATCATCTTGATGTAGAAAATAAACAGGGTACTATTTATGTGCGCGATGCCAGTACGATCATGCGAAAACTGAGCCTCAAATCCTACGAAGCTGAATACAAGGTGATGATAATCTGGATGGCCGAAAAACTTAATGCTCAGGCAGCCAACAAACTGCTCAAACTTTTGGAAGAACCACCCGAAAAAACCCTTTTCATGCTAGTTGCCGAGCAGCAGGACCAGCTTTTAACCACAGTGCGTTCACGTACCTACCTGGTAAAGATTCCAAAAATAAGTGAGACCGATCTGACACAGGCTGTTTGCAACACTTTCGATTGCCGCGAGGCAGATGCCCGCAATGCTGTGATGATGGCCGATGGCAGCTGGCCACTGGCACAACATTTTTATCAGCATGCCGAGGAGGAGAAATATAATTTCCAGATTTTTCAGCAATGGATGCGTTTGTGTTTTAAAGTTTCAATGATCGAACTGATTGATTTTGTGGATACACTGCGTCCTTTGGGTCGTGAAAAACAAAAGGCTTTGCTGGCTTACGGACTTCAGGTTTTTAGAAATAGCTTGCTGGCAAACAACAACCTAATGCAGCTTGTAATGCTGCCGGAAGAGGAAAAAATATTTAATCAGAAATTTGCTCCTTTTGTGCATCCCGCCAATGTTATTTCCATGATTGCCCTGATGGAAGAGGGCATCCGGCAGATAGAACGTAATGGTTATGCCTCGCTGATTTTTATGGACATCAGTCTGAAAATGATTAAGATGTTAAAAATGAAGCCGGTAACTGTAAGTTAGAAGCTTAGTTTATTCCAAAATCATTTTTAGATTAGTCACTTTTTCAGCTGAAAAAGCTTTTGATTTGCTGTTAGGTCAATTCTGCAGCCTCCCTGAAATTGTTTTATCTTTGCCTGATAATCTCTTATTACTTAAACTCAATATATATCCCTATGAATGATGATCAGCAAGCCAAAGCAGCGGCGAATTTTTTGCCAAGAGGCTGCTGCAGGGCTCCTCGCGTATATAATCCCAAAGACCGCATTTTTCAGCACAGCTGCTGCAAACTCGATGAACACAACTGGCTGAAAGACTACAAAAATCCCAATAAAAAAGAAGGACTTCAGATCGCTGAGGTTCGTTTTAAAAATGGCCGTAAAGATTTTTTTACATACACACCTGATCTTGATTTAAAGGAAGGTGAGATTATTGCTGTGGAGGCAGCTGCCGGCCATGATATTGGAATTGTAACCCTTGTGGGTGAAATTGTCGACTTGCAGATGAAGCGCAAGAAAATTAATGTGCCCACTGATGCTTTAAAGAAAGTGTATCGCTATGCGAAGCTTTCCGATGTGGAAAAATGGGTAGGTGCTATCGAACAAGAAGAGCATACCTTGTTTCGCAGCCGCGAGATTGCACTTGATCTGAACCTGAATATGAAGATGAATGATGTGGAGTATCAGGGCGATAAAACCAAAGCAATATTTTATTATACAGCCGAAGAGCGGGTGGATTTCAGGGAGTTGATCAAGAGGCTTGCCGAAGAGTTCAGAATACGTATCGAGATGCGACAAATCGGGATGCGGCAGGAGGCTGCTAAGCTTGGCGGAATAGGAAGCTGTGGCAGAGAGCTTTGCTGCTCGAGCTGGATGGCTGAGTTCCACTCGGTGAGCACCAATGTTGCCCGGCTTCAGCAACTGTCGCCCAACCCTCAAAAACTTGCAGGTCAGTGCGGTAAGTTGAAATGTTGCCTCAATTATGAGTATGATGCTTATGTGGATGCCCTCAAGGCTTTCCCCGACGATCGTACCGTGATCAGAACCAAAAAGGGAGATGCTTATCATCAGAAGAGCGATATCTTTAAAGGATTGATGTGGTATGCTTATGCCAATGATCGCAACAACCTGATGGCCATCCCGATAGATAAGGTAAAAGAACTTGCCGAAGGAAACAGAAAAGGAATTATTCCGGAAAAACTGGAGGATTTTGCCTTTTTGAAAGAGCAGCAAGCCACTGACGATTATGGAAATGGAAATAGTGATCCGCAGTATTATAATTATGAGTAAAAGCTTTTTAAATATTAAGCTGATAGTTGGATCGGTTTTGTTTCTGCTGATTTTTTCAGCATGTAATCAGCATGTGTTGATGGACGAAAATCTGGCAGTGGACGATGAGGGCTGGGATTATCGTAACAGAGCTGGTTTTGAAGTGCTTGTTGAAGATACCTTATCCTTGCATGCTTTTTACCTGAATGTGCGCCAAAAAGAAAGCTATCGCTATAACAACTTGTATATATTTTTGCATACCACATTCCCGAATGGCACGCTTACGCACGATACTATTGAATGCGTGCTGGCACAGCCTGATGGCAAATGGCTCGGAAAAACTTCAGGAAGCTATATTAGCAATCAAATACTTTTAAACGAATCTTTGCGTTTTCCTTTGGCAGGCCAGTATCGCTTTGAGATAGAGCAGGCCATGCGCGAGGAAAAGCTGCAGGGAATTGCAGATATCGGCATTCGAATTGAAACGTTAAAATAGTCTTATACGGTGAACGAATCTGAACAAAAAAACGCTCCAGAAAGGAAAACCTGGTTTAATTATGTGTTCAAGCTTTGGCTGCTATTTTTCATAGGCCTTGCAGCGGTGATGCTTTTCTTTTACGGTATCACGAATGAATGGTTTGGCAAGATGCCTTCTTTCGAAGAGCTTGAAAATCCTGAAACCAATCAGGCTTCTCAAATTTATGCTGCCGATGGAGCTGTGCTTGGCTCTTATTATATCGAAAACCGTTCGAATGTGCGTTTTAGTGAGCTTTCACCTAATCTGGTCAACGCCCTGCTGGCTATTGAGGATATTCGTTTTGCGGAACATTCGGGTATCGATGAACGTGCATTGATGCGTGTGGCCTGGGGAGTACTTACAGGAAACAGCAAGGGAGGGGGGAGCACCCTCACCCAACAGCTGGCCAAAAACCTCTTTCCGAGAGGAGAAAACCTGAGTA
>JAGYNM010000006.1 GCA_018399335.1 Bacteroidales bacterium
AAATACGTCAACAGCAGTAAGATACATTCCGTTGTAAGGATTTACCATATCAGCAGGGAATCTTGCAGCTACGCGCCATTGATTAGCATTGGTCAAACCAATAGCAGAAGCATTCTCGCCGCTATAAGTAAGCGTTACATCACGATTGGCTGGAGCAGCGGGGCCCGGAGTATAATTAGGAGCAGCAACCGGAACACCATTTGAACGACCGATCTGTGCGGTTGAAACAATAGGTGAGGAAGCTTTTTTGGCCGGCTCATCAAAAGAGGTAACGATATCATAAACCAACAAGCTTTCGCCTGTATTACCAAGTGAACGGGTAATAGTTTCTGTTTCACCTTCTGGCAAAGTAGTCAGGATTTGTGAACTATTGATGTCGATTGTAGGATCTTGTGCCGGGGGAACCAAAGCAACCCATGCCAAATCATCAAAGTAATAGGTAGGTGTTTCAGTTTCAGGAGCTCCTGCATAGAAGTTTATACCACCCATTTGCAGGATATTGGCATCTCCCTGGGCACCCAGGCTGAATTGCCATTCGTAAATCAATTCTTCATCAAAGTAAACCTGAGCCCAGTCAGCATCAAGGTCAACAACGTTAGTTACTTCAATCCATTCATCATGGTTGTAGGTAAAAGTAGCAGCATTATCACCACCAGCATTCATATAACCTGATCCATCGGTGGCAAAATAAACTTCAAAAGCCCATTCAATACCTGGCTCTTCATAATGCTGGAAGTTGTAATAAGCACCAAATCCGCTGGGAACATAGTAATAGAAATCAATTACATAGCTACCAGATGTTTTATTACCCATTTTAAATACCAAATCGGTAATTCCGTCAACTTTTACAGAATTACTTGGGCTGGATGATTGCTCGTCAACAATTAAAGCATCTTCATCACCACCTGGATCATTTGACCATGTTGTCCAGTTATCAGGATCAACTACGGCAAGATAATCACCTACAGTGTAGTCATCGAAATCATCGAAATAGATTAATTGCTCGATGTCGGCTTCAAAGTTTACGTCATCGAAATAATACTCTGGTGTTTCACCTGTTTCAGCACCAGCAAAGAAATTAACTCCGCCCAATTGCAACTGACCAGGTTCGCCCTGAGCCTGCAGACTGAATTGCCATTCGTGAATCATTTCACCGTCAAAATACACCTGAGCCCAATCGCTATTGAGGTCAATCATGTTTTCAACAGTAAACCATGCACCTTGTGTATAGGTGAAAGTAGCAGCATTATCACCACCGGCATTCATAAAGCCTGTACCATCATCTTTGAAATAAATTTCAAAGGCCCACTCAACGCCGGGAGCTTCGTAATGCTGAATGTTGTAGTAGCCAGCCATACCTTCAGGAACAAAAAAGTTGAAATCAACCCAGTACATTCCAGAGGTTTTATTGCCAAGCTTAAGAACCATATCGTTAGTTCCTGAAACATAGACAGAATTCACACCCGAAGCAGCTTCATCAGATGAAATAACAGCATCTTCTGCGCTTCCCGGATCATCTGACCAGGTTGTCCACCAGTCAGGATTTGACACGGCCAGAAAATCTCCGGCTGTATAGCTTTCAAAATCGTCTTCATAAACGATTTCGCGGTTTTGTGCCTGCAAACTGAATGCAGTTAGCACAAAAGCAAGTAATGTGATCATTGAAAAAGTAAATTTTCTCATAATGATAAATTTAGGTTAAGTAAAATGTTGATTGATACAAAAATAATTCAAATTATAAAGTTTTACAAACTTTCATTTGCGTCTGCCAAATTACAAAACTTTTTTGGGAGCAAAGAATTTTTTACCCTGAAAAGTGTCACGATTTTCTAATTCTTTTTCTATGCGTTGTAATACAGCATCATAGCGAAGTGTCCCAAAAGGAGCAGAGATCAGATAACGCGGCGGTACTTCACCTGCAAATCGCTCAATCACAATTGCCGGATTCAGCCGTTCGGTAAAAGAAACAACAAAATCAATGTAGCTTTCAAGGTCGAAAAGCTGAAAGCTTTCGGGATTTTGCTTGTATTCTTCGGTCATGGCTGTGTTTTTGAACAGTTGAAGCTGATGAAATTTGATTGTGGTAAGCGGTAGGTTTGATAAAATCTCAGCAGCATCCAACATCATCTGATGCGTTTCGCCTGGCAGACCAAATATAAGATGCGCTCCAACCGGAATTCCCAAGGCAGCCGTTTTTTGGATGGCATTGCTTGATGCTGCAAAATCATGCCCCCGGTTGATTCGTTTAAGTGTTGGATCGTAAACGCTTTCCAGGCCATATTCAACCATCACATATTTTTCTTTTTGAATTTCGGCCAGCAGCCTGAGAACTTTATCATCCACCACATCAGGTCGTGTTCCGATTACCAAACCTTCAATTCCTTCAACCGAAAGTGCTTCCCAATAGCGTTTTCTCAAAGTATCCAAATCGGCATAGGTATTGGAATAAGCCTGAAAATAAGCCAGGTATTTACTGGTTCTCCTATAACGTTTTTGATGAAATTCTTTTCCTTCTTGAAGTTGCTGTGTGATGGATTTCGAGGGCTGGCAGTAAGAAGGATTAAAGGCATCATTTATGCAATAAGTGCAGCCTCCAATTCCCTTGCTTCCGTCGCGATTTGGGCAGGTAAAACCAGCATCCAGGCTGATTTTTTGTATTCGTCCGCCAAAAATCTTTTTGAAATAAGCTGTGTAGCTGTTGAACCGCCTTTGATCGCCCCAGGGATAATTCATAGCACAAATATAAGCATTCATACAAAAGCAAAAGCCGCAGAAGCAGTAACTCCGGCGGCTTTTGTGAATATTTAAATGAGGTTTATGAAACCTTTTCGAGCTTTTTCATAATAGAGAAAATAAATGCTGCTGCGATAAGCGACAATACAATAAAGATTGACCAAACCTGCCAGATAGCAACGCGCTCGTACAAATAGCTACCAACCCACAGCATCTGATTACCCAGCGCAGTGGCACCAAGCCAGCCACCCTGCATCAAACCCTGATATTTAGGCGGAGAAACTTTTGATACGAAGGAAATACCCATCGGACTGAGGAATAGCTCAGCAATGGTAAGCGTGAAATATGTTGATATGAGATAATAAGAACTTACACGTGGCGAATCGGGCATCAATTCTTTAAATGGATCAAGTCCGATAGAGCCTACTAAAAGGATAACAAAGCCAATTGCAGTAATGATCATCCCGATACCAATTTTGCGTGGTGCTGATGGCTCCATCTTTCTGCGGTTGAGCCAGGCAAACAAACCAACAATAATAGGTGTAAGCAATACAATCATGGCAGGATTAAAATGCTGGAAAATCTCTGGCGAAATGGGGTTAGTATCAGCATTGTTAGTATAGAAATAATACACGCCACGATAGCTGCAAAAAGAAACGCAATGGCTTGCTGCACCAATAAATTTAGATTTTGCGCTCGGTGCTTGCTTTTTATTGCTTGGCGCGCTCCGGTCCAATACCAACAATAATAGACAGCAACGACCAGATATTAAATATCAGATAGGTCCCAGGGCCAACGGAAGTTTCTGTGCTAGTCACGTGCCAAAGAAGTTCCATGAAGTCCCAGGCCATTTTGATGGAATGCCATCAGGAAGAAAATTACCACACCAAATACCAGGAATAAAGCGGTGAGCCCACGTTGTTTGGTTTCTTCTTCCTCATTTCATTAATTTTTTCGCCTTCTTTGGCTATCTTTTTCTTCACATCAGGAAGTTTGTTTTTAAACATAACAAACACCAGGAAAGAAACGATCATTGTAAGGGCTGCAGCTCCAAAAGCACTTGGTTGAAGCCTGCACTATAAGCAGCGAGGTATTTTTCGGCAAATACCTGGTAATTGTTCGAGAGCGCAGCTTCGCCGGAAACTTTTTTGACCAAAACTTGCAAAGGGAGTAGTGTCGCCCCAAGACCATCTGATATTTATGAATGTCAGGCCTGGCAGTTCGTTATCGCGCAGATATCCTTCTGACTTGATAAACCAGTTGATTATACCGTACTTTGCTTTTGCTTGGAGCAAACAAGGCGCCGATATTGATTCCCATATAAAATACACTAAAAGCAGAATCGCGCGGGTGAGCGCTTGCACCAGGATCATCATACATCAGCCCACCGCAACGGCCTGCAAAGTTGCCTTTGAAGGCCGTTACCAAAACGAATTACAAAGAGGAGCGACAGAGTGAAAAACCAACCCAAATCCGGGAATAGTCATCAGCACATAGCCGCATGCAACATTGTAACCCAGACCAACAAAAATTGTCCTTTATAATTCATGGTGCGGTCGGCAACAATACCTCCTACCAGCACGCCAATCCGTATATGAGTGTATAAAATACACTATATACAACTCCGGCGTGGATTCGGTTGTCCATACTTGGCGAAGCTAAGGTAAAATACCAAAATACCCCACCCATCTAAATGATATAAAGCCGAACCGTTCTCCCATATTTGCGAAAAACGCGATGATCAATCCTTTTGGATGTCCTTTAAACATAATTAGTTAAGGTTTTAATTATACAATAGAATAATTGACTTCTGAATTGACTCCTGAAACTTAAGAGAACAAAAATGAGAAAAAAACATGCCACAGCCCGGCAAAAATCGGACGTCGCCAAGTATCAAGAAAGTTTCTAAAATTGCAGGGCATACCATGATTTATAAGTGTGTTTGAATTGCAGTACATATTTTGCCACATGCAAACAAAATGGAGTCTTGTAATATTTTGAGCTATATTCGTCTTAACATCAGAACAGCGCCTATGAATTCTGAAGACTTTAAGCAGCAGTTATTTTGGATTTAAGAATAAAGCTTTATGCCGCTTAAGTCTGCGTCTATTATCTGACCAACAGGAAGCCAAGGATGCCGTTCAGGAAACCTATCTCAAACTCTGGAAAATGCGAGAAAATTAGCTCCATCAATACAACAGCAAGAAGCCCTGGCCATGACCATAAACAAAAATTATTGTCTGGACCAACTAAAAGCCAAGCGCAAGAGCAACTTTTTGCTTTGTCCAGTATTGAGCAAAGCGGTAACAATTTACACCTGATCCGCACAGGCTTGCTGAATTAAACGACGATGCGTTAAAAATCAACTACTTGATCAACAACTTACCTGAGCAACAAAAATTATCATTCAGTTAAGGGATGTAGAGCAATATGAGTTTGAGAGAAATCGCAACAATTACCAGCATGAATTTGAATGCCCATGCGGGTAGCTTTCACGGGCACGAAAGCAAATCCGACAACAATTGATTCAACAACACAACTATGAAATACAAAGCTATTAATCAGCTTATCGAAAAATATTTCAGGGGCCTTACACACACTGGAGGAGGAGGCGCTGCTGAGGAATATTTTGAGCAGGAAAAATTCCTGAAGAATGGCGATCGATCAGGCCGCTTTTCAAACATAGCAAAAATATGTCGCTTGCAGACAAGCCTTTTGAAGCTGCTTACGATAAACAACTTTGGCCAATCAAAAATCGGAAATTAACAAGACCTTCACTTCTTCGGCCGCTGGTGCAGCCGTTGCAGCGTAGCAATATTGTTTTCAGTCTGTTCGATTTTAATCAAACTACAAAAATTGAAAGACACTTTTAATGATCCGGCAGAGGCATATGCGCAAGTAACAATGGCATTGCAATTTATGGGCGTCAAATTATCACGATGGTGTGAGTCCGACGGGTAATGGCCGGTAACAAGCTGGATCAGGGGATTGCACAGATCGAACGCCTGAGATGGATCAATACCGGAGTCGAAAAAACCAGCCAGCTGGGCGAAATAGATAGAACAAAGAAATCTGATAAATTTTACTTATAAACCTTAAATTTTAAAATCCTTGAAAAAGATCGTAATTATCCTGAGTGTGGTTTTAGCGCACGCTTCCTTTATTAGGATTTTCGCAGACAACCTCCATTGACGAAGCTCTATGAAAAATATGCTGGTCGGTATTTACTTCTCATCTCTTCCGAAATGTTCAACGCTGGCTGCGGGCTGGGCCAGAATATGGAAGGCGAGGATGCAAGGCTACAACGATTTGGTGAATCCCAAATCAATGGTATAGAAAATTCTGATTTTTTGAAGATTCAATGAAAAAGAGCAAATTGATTTTATGTCGGAATTGAATAAATCAGTTAATTTCAACGACTTTTGCTGAGCTGATGCGTGTGGAAGAAAAGACGGAACGGTACGTTTTTAACCAAAAGAAAACGGAAACAAAATCAGTGAAATGCTGATGGTTGCCTGAAGACGGTGGCAGAAGTGGTTGTGATGAGTTTTTTACGGGTTCTATCGATTTACAATCAAAATACGGCAAACTGGCCTAAAACAATGAACATGTAATTATAAGGAGAATCTGGAAAAGCTTGATAATAAATAGATCGACAGCTTGATTTTTTAAAGAAGGCATCAAATTGTTTCGGTGCTTTTTAGGTATATCTACTTTTCAAGTTTTTCGTAAATCATGGAAATATGAGTACTTATGTACAAAAAACGATATTATGAATGTCTTCAAAACCATCAAATTTGAAGAACCAAGCGTTTTCAATATTTTGAAAAGGCAGACAAATTAAAGAAGGTGGCGAAATTTCTAATCCACAGATGATTTTCATAAAGAGCGGGAAGCCTTCCAAATATTTGAAATCAGTTTCGAGCTTTGCCTGGAAAATAATGAAAGATTATTTATGAAGCAAGAGGGTTTATATTAGAAATAAAATCACCACGCGATGCGATTAAGCAAGCTTTTCCAATAACATATCGAGTTGATTGTGCAAGGTCATTTATGATTGGAAGCACTTGAAAATAGAAATCTTAGCATACATACCTATTGAAGCCCTTGCAAATGAATATGTAAATAACATCAAAAACAACTACTTACCTTTGTTACACTGGAACTGAAAATAAACTTTCACAAAAATCTAATGTTTGGACTTCAACAAGTTGACATATTGAGGATTGAGGAAGCAACAATCTTTGATTTGCTATCGAACTTGAGAAAGTAATAATTTTGGTAGCAGAGCATTAGGAAATTACAAGGCAGGGAAGCGATGTGGATTTGGCACTTTTTTGGTGATTTGCTTGCTAGGAAGAATTGTTGCCTCAATTCATTTTGAACTAAGTGAAACAGTTTGATGCCTTATTTTTTTTTTGATGTGATCAATTACCACAGCATCCGCAATGATTCGTTAAAAGATCATATCAACCAGCAAGGTAAGATTGATTTATGAAAGAAAAATGTATAGCAAAGCCTGGCAGAAAATTCCTACCAGGCTTTTTAATAATGTAAGGAGATTAATTGAGCCTAATAGGCCTTGGCAAAGTAAACTCGCTGTGCCGAGGGTTTCCCCGCTATAAATACAATTGCCTTCTTCAGGGATAGCCTTCGATGGGATCAAACGAATGGTGTGGCTTTGGTTTCTTCCCTTGATTTTTTGTTCTGTTTCGGAAATTGCCGTCCCAATGCGCCATCGCCACCTCAAAACCGCCTTTTCCTGCGATTCTGTCTTTAAAGTATATATAATGTATCTAGCTCCGGTATCAACTTTAAAGTATTTTCATTCCTGAAATCGAGGGCTTTCTGATAAAGATTGCTTTTGAATCTGTTCCACGTAAATTAGCTACTTTTGTTCCAGATTTTGCAGATGCGGCGATTCTTTTTCAAGGGTGTCCCTCGCTACTTCAACGGTATTATTCTCAAGGTCGCGCGGTCCGATTGTAACCGAAGCGGAATACCTTTCAATTCCCATTCAGCAAATTTATAGCCTGGTTTTGCGTTGTGCGGCCATCGTAATTTCACCCTGATTCCTTTTGTTTCCAAAGCTTTTTTAATTTCATTGGCTTTATCAGAAATCTGCTCATACTGCTCATCACATTCTTGTAAATTGGAACGATGACAACCTGAATTGAATTTGCGAGTTTTGGAGCACAACCAATCCATTGTCATCAGGAAATGCACGTTTATAATTAGCGCTCCATCAAACGTGGTGAAACTCCCATGAAGTAGCCCAAACATAGTCCTGTTTTGTTCTCTTTGTTAAGAAATTTCACGTCAGCTTTGGCAAAGTTTTTGTCCCAGAAAATGTGGGGTTCCAGCCTGTAGCGCTTTCCCCGTCCTGCATCAAAGCCTCAATACAATATGTTTTTCGACGGCGCCTACAAAACGTTCGTTGGGCGATTCGCACCCCACGCAGCACCGGAACCGGCCATCCATTCCTCTGCAAACTCTGCCATAGATCCGCAACATCTGCTCTGCTTCCATATGCGCAATTGCCTCATTTTTAGTGGCATGAGCCGTATGTCCTTCCTGCCATAAAAACTCTGTCGTGCGCAAAAACAAACGTGTACGCATTCCCAGCGAGGAACATTAGCCCATTGATTTATTAGCAAGGCAGGTCGCGGTAACTTTGAATCCAGAATTTGCGATAGGTGTCCCAGATAATCGTTTCTGAGGTTGGGCAGACGATAAGAGATTTCTCTTTGGTGGCATCTTCATCCTAATAATCCCTTTTCCATTGGGATCATTCTTGGAGACAGTAATGGGTTACTACTGCACATTCTTTTGCAAAACCCTCCACATGGCTGGTTCTTTGCTAAAAGATTTTGGAATAAAGCGGGAAATATAGGCATTTTCCACGTGTCCTGTATCAATAAACATCTTATCAAGAGCTTGTTGCATGCGTTCCCAGATGCCCGTATCCGTAGGGTTTAATCACCATACAGCTGACCTCTTACTGCTGAGTTTCTGCAAGATCGGCTTTGGTAACAAGGTCGTTGTACCACTGAATAATTATCTTCGCGAGAGGTTAATTCTTTAGCCATGAATTTTTGGTATAGTATTTGTATTTTTACGATGAAAATGCCAAAATTAGTAAAATCCATTGGGGATAACACATAAAAAGTCAAGGAGGACGGTGATAAGAAGTAAAAACTTTAAATTTAGCAACCATCGCACTGGTTCTGCTCACGGCAGGATGCGCTTCGAAATTGGTGCTGTTTACGATGTTTATTATCCGCGCAGTGGCAACTCGGCTTTTCCTGCGCTCCGAAAAACAGGAAAAACTTGCGAAGCATCGCAACAAAACTTATACAGCTGCGCTACCGTAAATAGCAGTAAGTAATTACGATTATGAAACTTATTATCAGGATGATGCTGCACAAAATGGCATGGGAATACTGTTCCGGCTGAACCGGTTTATCAGGCACGCCGAAACCTTGTATAGAGGCGGCGGCACTACACCTACACTACAACCGAAACTTATTACGACAGCGATTATGCAAACCCGTATAAGGCGTTTTGGTTCAGGTGCCTCAACAAGTTTTGAAACAATACGACAGCTACAATACAAAAGAATTGTTATGATTGTGGCGGAAGTAATTTTTATCTTGGAGTATTTACAGGATATCCTTATGGCTGGTCGTTTGGCTACAGCTATGGCTAGCACATCTTATTATGGCAGCCGTTATTACAGCCCTTTCTACACCAGACCTTACTACGGTTACGGCTGGGGTGGTTATTATGATCCTTTCTTTTAGCATGACCCATAAGTACGCATGGGGGTCCCTGGCTAAAGGGCTGGGGCGGCTCATACTGGAGCGGATATAACAATGGCTATTCCGGAATGGATTATTACACAATGGCTACTATGATGGCGGCTGGGGATACCGGATTATAGTCGTTCAAATAGATATACGGACACAGAGCAGCCCTGGCCGGCGGTTCACCACATACATCCGGAAGTGCAAGAGGTGTAAGAACCGGGATGATAAGGATACCTATGTTAGCAGTCGTGGAACACGCGGTGGATCCCGGCTACAACCGGCGGAAGCACAGTTACTGACAAAACCACTTCAGCAAGAGGTAGTAATAGCGGATATACCA
Source organism: Bacteroidales bacterium (assembly GCA_018399335.1). Taxonomy (GTDB): domain Bacteria; phylum Bacteroidota; class Bacteroidia; order Bacteroidales; family F082; genus UBA5536. Next base: position 9,883 of record JAGYNM010000006.1, read on the forward strand.
GAGAGTACAGCTGAACAAAAAACTGCTGCTGATCCTCAATCCAGGCAAGGTCAGAAAGACCTGCAAAAAGCAGAATGAAGACCGCAGCAGACTGTTGAAAGGAAGGACTGCTCCTGCTAAAACACGTGAGCCGTCCTTCGGCCAATGAAAAAAGTGAACAAAATACAGAAATCGTTATCAACGGCCAACAAGCAGTACTGCCGCGCCAAGCAAAACGAGGGCCACAAGCACAGCTCTCAAGCGATCGTCAGCCCACCCCAGATCCAGCTCGGAATAAGCTGTAAGGCACAACGTGAAACCAGAAGTACAACTACAAGTCAAATGTACGGTCAACATATCAATCGAGACCTTCTACCACACGGCGGTCACTTCATACTCCAGTCCGTCACTTGGAAACACGAATACGCCATTACAGTTCGCCTTCGAGAAGTACAAAGTTCGCCAACAAAGGAGTTCCTCCAGCACGATCTCCAGAAGTTCCTTTTCCAGGATCAGCTCTAGTGGAGGCTCAGAGCGGGAAGCAGCTCCTCAAGGAAGCTCCTCATCAGGAGGCCGTCGTTAAGCAATTTTGGCGACTGGGTGATCAGGTAAACCAATAACAAATAATTTAAACCCACAAGAAATGCTCTTTGAATGGTGTGGGTTTTTTTTATTCAAAAACTTTCTAACAGATGCACTATGAAAGGATAAAGTGCTTAGGAATATTGCTGCTCATATTGGGGATTAGCTCAGGCGCAGAATGAAGTTGATGCTTTAAGGTTTTCTAAAGTTTTATCAGAGAACTTCAGCCCGCAGTATGGCTATGGGTGAGTGCGGTGCGCTGGGGGCCGACTTTTTCGACCTTAAGCACTAACCCTGCAGGATTAGGATTATACCGTAGCTCAGGTTACTTTTACCGGAAATTTCTGGGAAAAACCGCTTCAACTTATAATGGTATGTTTGGTGAAGACTCAAGAACAAACCTGGGAATAAGCAATTTAGGTTTCCGTATTACCAATCCCATTTGAAGAGCTACCTCTGCGCCCTGGAAATACTATCAGTTTGCTTTGGTATGAACAAAACAAACAGTTTTAATAACAAGGAGCTTTGTTCGGGAGATAATGCTGAACATTCGCTTGTGGATGTTTACCTCGACGAGGTATGGAATTATTATCGGATAAGGAAGAAATTTGAAGGTAATTTCCCTTTGATATTTATCCGGCATGGTATGTTTATGTAATTGATACCGTAAGAGATAACAACGGCGACCTGATCTATACCAGTCTCGTACCTCGGAGGAATTCGTCGGCAAGGGAATTAACCATATAAAAAAGCTGGGGCTCGAGCGAGTGAATGGTTATTTGCTGCAAGTGCCAATCTGGATGATAAGTTGTTTTGGGTGCAACAATAGGTCTGCCTTATGTACGATATTTCTCAAACTGTTTACCTTGAAATAGACATTGCTGATACCATTTGCGTTTTCGATGAGTGGAATTACAGTGAAACACTGGGAAACGCGCGGATGGGGAATCAACCTCAAACTCAGTGCTATTTTTGTATTGATCGACTGGCTCAGAATCGGGGCAGCTTTCACACTCCCAACCTATTATTATAGGTTTGAACGATGTGGCCGGTATACCAGTACTGATGCACAGGTGGGACGGGATTATAACAGAAGATTCTCCACAGGCGGAATATGAATACTTAAGATTGCTCCCACACCTTTAAACAATAGGAAGGCGTTATGTGCCTTTATTATTGGTAAATGGTTCGCTGAGTGCTGATTATGAATTTGATTACAGCAATATGAAACTTCGTGCGGTAGATTATAACTTCATGAATGAAAATGATGTTCTGTCAAAACCTTTATGGCTCAGCAAATGCTTTTGCTGCGATTTGGTACTGAATGGCGCTACAGTAGCTTTAGTTTTAGAGCTGGTTATGCCATTTATGGCAACCCCTACAAAACCAAGGTGATGATTTGGAATTTACCAAATCTTTCATTCAGTTTGGGTTATTCGAAGAGACTTCAGCCTCGATTTGGCTTATGTAAAAGGTGAGTATGCCAACAATTATTATCTCTACAGTTCATAAAATTACACAACAAATGCTGCAAAACAAGATTTTACATCAAATCATTTTGCGCTAACGGCAAGATTTAAGTTCTAGAATTGGTTTTGAACACACTAAAATGAGATGACTCAATGTTGTCTCATTTTTTTTGTGCCCTTTTGATTCCTGCCCTTGCTTTTTGATGGATGCTCATGCGATATGTTTCAGGATTGAATGTCAGGCATTTTTCGTAGGCCTCTATGGCTTTGGAAAATTGTCCCTCATTTTCCAATAATTCTCCTAATTTCAAAGCAGCATTGGCAGCATAGTATTCGGGTGAATCTGTGCCAAGCAGCATCGTTTGGTTATAATTTTCGATTGCCTCAACTTTCAAATCCAGCTGATCGACAACACGACCTTTGCGGTAATAAAGTTCCAATAAGTCTTTTTCCTGCAAAACGGAAGCGTTCATTTTATTTAGTACAGCATTGGCTTCATAGTAATATCCGCCATCAAAAAGCAGGCGAGCCTTTAAAAGTTCAGGGTGATAAATTATTTTGTTTTTTGCTTCATCAATGGCCTGTTTATCTGTTTCAATCTGAGGCGAGGTGTAGTTTAAAACATCATTAAGTTGCTGCAGGTATTTTATTGTATCTCCCTGAATCAAAGTTATCCAGGCGATTTTACGAAGGGCGTCAGCTTTGTAATTGATGCCCTTAAAATTCGATTCAAAGCTGTGGTAATAATCCTGAGAACGGTTATCCAGCTTCCGGGAAAGGGTTTCTGCATACAGATAGTCCAAAAAATGAAATGGGATATCAGATTGTAGCGTTTCACGGGTTTCCAGTAAACGCCTGGCTTTTTCATTATTGCCTGTTTTCATCAATAAATTGGCTTCAGCGTAGAGCAGTAAAGGTGTTTTTTTTTCTATTTCGTTAAATTTGGAAAGTACTTTTTGAGCAGCCAAAGGATCGGCAGAGAAGTTAATTTCAATAAAACTGAGGTAAAAAAGTGTTTCGGGAATCCACATTCGCAATTGCTCGTTTTTTTCTCCCAATTCAATAAGTTGCCACAATTGTTTTCTGCCTTCTGAAATACTGCCTTCCATTGACGAAAGATTCAAAATCCACTCATATTCAGGTGGAACAGTTCCCAGGATGGCGTTCAATATTCCGGTCCCAAGCAGATTTGGTGCGAAATCAGGAAATTGTTCCTGATTTGCTTTCAACAGAAAATATGCTCTTCTGATTTCGAGTGCTGCCGTAAAATATTCCTTAAACTTTAGCCGGCTAAATGCCCATTGCAGGTTTACCACGGCCAGCGAAAAATTTTTATAAGCCTCGTCATCGGGTAACGACTCAAGCTGTTTGATTCTCTCTCTGCGAAAAGCTTCCTTTGCTTTAAAAAGCTGTTCTTCTTCCAGGATAAAAATACTCAGAAAATCTTGATAGTTCTGTATCAGGGCTTTACAGGCATTATCCGGAGACTCCTGATAAGAAGTGCTCATCAGGCTATCGGCTTTGCTAAATTGTAAATCAAGGGTAGCTGTATAAGCCTCCCTATAAGCTTTATTAAAATTCCATTCGGAAGCTAATAAATTATTATTCAATAAGTTGAATAATACTATTATACCCAGAATAATGCCTTGTTTTTGCACAGTTCAAAATGAAATTTGAATGGTAAAACTAACAAAAAAGGGAATAACCCTAAAGCTATTCCCTTCATTAATAATGATTTCTTTAAATTATGCTGAGTAATGCTGAGCAATTTCATGATCAACCAAAATGCGTCCACAATACTCACAAACAATAATTTTTTTGTGCATTCTGATATCCAATTGATGCTGCGGTGGGATTTTATTAAAACAACCACCACAGGCATCCCGTTCAATCTGAACTACTGCTAATCCGTTTCTGGCGTTCGAACGGATGCGTTTGTAAGCAACTATTAAGCGATCCTCAATGAGTTTTTCGTTAGCTTTTGAATTTTCTATCAGCGCTTTTTCGTCTTTTTCCGTTTCTTCGATAATGGATTGCAATTCTGATTTTTTTACATCCAGATCAGCATTACGTTCTTTCAGCTTTTCTTTGGCGACTTTCATCAATTCTTCAAGCTCTACAAGCTTTTCGGTAAATTCACGGATACGCTTTTCAGCCAATTGAATCTCGAGGCTTTGAAACTCAATTTCTTTCGAAAGTGAATCGTACTCACGATTGTTGCGCACATTCTGTTGTTGTTCTTCGTAGCGCTTTATGAGCGTTTCGCTCTCTTTCATGGCTTGTTTTTTCTCCGCGATGGCTTTTGTCATCGACTTCATCTCGTTATCGATATTATCCACGCGGGTTTCAAGGCCTATAATTTCATCTTCCAAATCCTGCACCTCAAGCGGAAGCTCCCCGCGGATGATGCGAATTCTGTCGATCTGTGAATCAATCTGCTGCAACGAATATAGTGCAACAAGTTTTTGTTCTACACTAACTTCTGCAACATCTTCTACCTGAGCTTGTTTGGTGGCTTTTGTTTTCTCAGCCTGCTTTTCAACTGCCATATTTTGATCTTTTATGTATTTCGGAAATACCTGACTGCATTCGTATTCACTTCTGAAATCAGGGCTGCAAAATTAGGAATTTTTTTCCGAATCAACTCAGCCATTAATTCTTTCGTAAATTGTTCAGTTTCAAAATGCCCTGCATCCACCACCAGTAGTTCTCCATCGGCTTCAAAAAAATCGTGGTATTTCAAGTCGGCCGTAACAAAAGCGTCTGCTTTGGCAGCTTTTGCCTTGTTCAATAAAAAAGCTCCTGATCCGCCACAAATCGCAATTCGTTGCATTTTTTTTCCAGTAAAAGCCGTGTGTTTTAAAAAAGGTGTGCCTAATTTTTCCTGTATAAGATTTAGAAAATCTACTTCCTCAACCGGATTTTCAAGTTCACCAATCATACCGGCCCCAATTTCATGATGTGCATTATCGAGCGAAAATATGTCGTAAGCCACTTCTTCGTAGGGATGAACCAGCTTCATGGCCTGAACGACTTTAGCCACAAGAAAATCCGGCACGATGGTTTCAATACGAATCTCATCTTCCTGATGCAATTGTCCCACCATGCCAACAAAAGGATTTGCGCCATCGCCTCCTCTAAAAGTTCCTGTTCCTGAGGTGTTAAAGCTGCAGCTGTCATAGGATCCGATGTGTCCTGCACCAGCTTCAAACATGGCCTGACGCACCTGATCAGCCTGGGCGTGAGGACAAAAAACACTGATTTTCCGGAGTTTTCCACTTACAGTGCTTAATATTTTTAGGTTTTTTAAATCTAAAACCGCTGCCAGCTTCCCATTTACGCCATTTTTAATGTTATCAAGATTAGTATGCATGGATGCAATGGCAATATCATTTTTTATAGCGGCAGCAACAGTTCGTTCAACAGGATTAGTATTCCCAATGCGTTTTAAACCTTTAAAAATGAGGGGATGGTGTGCAATAATGAGTCCGCATTTTTTTGCAATTGCTTCTTCGATCACCAATTCAGTAATATCAATTGCAAGTAAAACCCTATCAACTTCTGATTCTCCATTCCCAATCAATAATCCGGAATTATCATAAGATTCCTGTAGGGAAAGATCGGCTACCTCCGTTATAGAATTTAATAAATCATTAATTTTCATGTTTTCAACGCTTTATATAATGGGTTCCTTGGCTTAAAAAATTTACTTAACAAACAGATAACTAAACTTTTAAATCAATTAGGGATTAAGTAAAAAAAACCCGGAGATTATTATCTGTAACCTTTTGTTTCAAAGAAGCGTAAAATTACATATTTTTGAACTTCTAAAAATAAATGCTAACTTAACTATTTACAATATATTCACGGTAATAAGCATTCATAATATATGCGTTTTATTTTACTCCCTCTTGTATGGATTTATCAATTGACTTTGATTTTGCGTCACGCACTATATGATTGGGGAGTATTTAGAGCGAAAAAGTTTGATCTTCCTATTATTTGTGTTGGTAATCTGGCTTTGGGCGGAACAGGTAAAACGCCACATATTGAGTATCTTATCAGGCTTTTTTTGCCTTCTTATAAAGTTGCTGTGATAAGCCGGGGTTATGGCCGAAAAACGAAAGGATTCAAACTTGCAGCCGGAGAAATGACTTACAGGGAAATTGGTGATGAGCCTTTACAATTCTATAAGAAGTTCAAGGATGTTACCATAGCTGTTGATGAGAAACGAACAAGGGGAATAAAAAAAATATTGACGCATGCCAACTCTCCGGAGATTATTCTACTTGATGATGCCTTTCAGCACAGGTCGGTAAAGGCTGGCCTAAACATCCTGCTTACAGATTACCACAATCTCTATCCTAGAGATTTCCTTTTTCCTGTCGGAAAATTACGTGATATAAATGCTGCTGCCAAAAGAGCTGATATTATTGTTGTTACGAAGACACCGAAGGTTTTTTCACCTTTTACTCGACGAAGGCTTACAGAAATAATACATCCGAAGCTGCATCAAAAACTCTACTTTTCTTATCTTAGTTATGGGAGAATGATACCAGTAGGTGAGGCGGCTAAGGTTGCGGTACCTAGAAGAATATCAACCATTTTAATGTTTTGCGGTATTGCCAATCCTTATCCTCTTCAGGAATTTTTGCAAAAAAAATGCACTGAATTAATTACCATTGATTTCCCTGATCATCATAGTTTCACAGAAAAAGACATGCATCGTGTTGTAAATGAATATGAAAACGTTCTTGGTAAAAACAAGATTATCGTAACAACAGAAAAAGATGCCATGCGTTTGATCGATTCTCCGTACTTTAGCCTGTTCAAAAATATACCGCTGTTCTACGTTCCTGTGGAAGTGAAATTTCACGAATCTGAACAGCAAAGTTTTGATCAACAGCTAAATGAATATGTTAGAGCAACTACAACAGACCGTTAAATCAATTCGGTCGATCGAAGATTTTCAGCCAGAAATTGGTGTAATATTAGGAACCGGACTTGGCGGATTAGTGGATGAAATGGAAATTATTTCTGCAATCCCTTATGAGGATATCCCGCATTTTCCGGATTCAACAGTGCACGGCCACCCGGTCGGCTTATTTTGTCCGGCCCTGGTGGCCGGAGAATCATTACTATGCAAGGGCGTTTTCATTATTATAAGAGGCTATTCTCCTGCTGAGCTTACCTTCCCGATACCGGGTGATGAAAATGTTGGGTATTAAATTATTAATCGTTTCAATGCAAGCAGTGGTCTCAATCCTGATTTTAGTGGGTGACCTGATGTTTATCAACGATCACATCAATTTGGTACTTAAATCCGCTTTTGATTGGGAAAAATGATGATCGGCTGGGTACCCGTTTCCCGGATATGAGTGAAGCATACGACAAAAGAACCCTACTTCAAACAGCCCATGAAGTTGCAAATCACTTAATAATGCAGGGTTCACGAAAGAAGGTGTTTATGCAGCGGTTTCAGGACCACCTTCGAAACACCAGCGAATACCATTACATCCGTGTGATTGGTGCTTTGATGCCGTTGGGATGTCCGGCAGTTTCAGGGTGATAGTGGCACGGCATATGAAACTGCCTGTTTTGCCGTTTCTGTAATCTCGAATCTTGGTGTTAAAGGAAAATCCGCGAGATTTCGCACGAAGTTGTTGATGCAGCCGGAAAAGCCCAACCACTGATGACGCAAATCGTGAAAAGTCTTGCTACAAAAGATATCATCTAAATCACATGCCGCAAAAGGCAAACATATCTATTTGCTTCGAATTTTCATCACGGGAGTGCCGATCACGACAGCAGTCTGAAACAGGAGAAGAAGCTGGTTTCCTGGCTCGAAAGCATTCGTTATCAGGCTGCTTGAAATATTTTAATGGGAGATGTGTTTGATTTTCGGTTCAGGCCTAAAACAGGGAGATTTATTGCCCAAAGAGGTTATGTGAAGAAGAGGCTTTGGGAAAGCTGGCCGAAATCACCGATAGTGGAATTCCGGTGCATATCTTCAGAGGAAATCGCGTGACATCTGGGCTTTTTGATTACCTGCAAAAAGAAGCGGAATTAACACATCGTAATACGAAATGGGGGTTCAATGGTAAAGAGTTTTTATTTAGCACATGGCGACGGCCTGGGTCCGGGAGATAATGGCTATAAATTTCTGAAAAAGGTTTTGAAAATCGCTTTAATCAGTGGCTTTTCCGATGCTTCCGCATCCCGATCTTGGAACGCGGATGGGCTTGTATTTTCTCATAAAAGCCGGAATTGCCAACGTGGCTCGCGAAGAAAAAAGTAATTTCAAAATCGTTGCCGAAGGCCAGCAGCTGCTGTATGCTATTGTCAAACCTCCTTAAATCGGGTGGGCAACACGACTTTTATATTTTGGTCACCGGCATATTCCACTTGATTTTCAGCTAAATGAAAGGCGAGAATGATTATCCTGGGTAGTTGGGTTACCGAACTTTGCTATACCGTTTTTTGATGGAGAACAATTGGAATTGAAGAGCAGTTTGATTTGTAATATAATTCCGTCCCTGACGGGTTCGGCACTTCGTTAATAATCCCGTTTTCTACCCATATTTAGCGCCTAACGGCTTTCCGGGCATATGAAACAAAAATATTTTTTGAATGATGTTCTAAGCAACGGAACCTGATCCTGAGGATCAAATACCAGGTAAGAAGAAAATCAATTTCCAAAAATGGAGGGCAATCCGTCCGTAGTGGACGGCATAATTACCATTTAATTGTGCAATGAAACATTATTATTTTACAAACCTCTGCAAGTCAACCTCCTGATTCAAAGATTTTTGGTAAGAGGCGAAGCTCTAAAAATTGTTTCTAGCCAAGGGCTATCGCAACACCTCGCGCGCCCAATCCATTAAAAGAATTGCCAGTTGTGGATAATCTGGGTGAACACCTGCAACAGGACGGCGATCAGCTACTTGGCAGATGCCCACCGGCTTACGATGATCAATCACTTCAACTTTAGCATGTAAAAAAGAAGCCAACTTAGCAATAAAAATGCCTGGCTGATTCGGTGGGTTCGTAGAAGATAGATCGTCCCAATCATAGGTTGATCCTAATCGAAGATATCATGGCCCTTTATATTGCTTGATAAAAAACGTCTTTATTGGGCAAATAATTTGCTGTTTAAGTTTTCAATTTTAAAGCGTAAGTAATTCCCTTTTACCGGCCTGAAAGGAATAAAATCAAAAAACAGGTTTTACAGCCTGCCCAGCCTTCGCATTTGTGAAATTAGTTTCTTGGCATGAGAGGCGGCACATAAGTAACCCCCATCACTCCGTAAGATGCAGCTCATCCAGTCAAAATCTTTCTGCGATAAATCACCGCTTGGCCAGCTGCAATTTTATTGATTCCCTCCAGAAGAAACGATAGTATCCAACCAATACCCTTGCACCAAAACCTGCACCGAATGGTTGAAAAAGAAAATCATTATGAGGAACATTTCCAATACTATCAATCCATTGGGCAATTTCTGGTTTTTTCATTTTCTGCTGCCATATGGCCTCATCCTGATCTCCAAAAACTTTGGCGATTGTAATCGGATGCAAAAAGTTTCTTTGTGAAATTTCTTCAATCGATTGGTAGAAATTTACAGCCTCTGGCAGCAGTTCGTTCGCTTTCCAAACCGAAGTCAGGTATCTGAATACTAATGGGTTAATCAATCCGGCAGCAACTGCTGTTGAGCTTTTTTCTTGCCCTTTATGTATCCAGCAAACGTGTTGTCCTTGTTGTGCCAGTTGATAAACCAGCACGCTCCCGGCCAGTCCGCCGCCTACAACGATTTGATCAAAATGATCCAAAACTCAGACAAATTTGGCAATCAGTTCGACGAGTCGGCTGGCATAGCCCATCTCGTTATCGTACCAGGCTACCACTTTTACGAGTTTGTTTTTGTCGCCAAGCACAGCTGTAAGGCCGGCATCAAAAACAGCTGAATGTGTGTTGCCAATCACATCTGTTGATACAATAGGATCTTCGGTATATTGTAAAATTCCTTTGAGCTCGTTCTCAGCTGCGGCTTTAAAAGCTGCGTTTATTTCTTCCACGCTGGTCGATTTATCCAGCGTACACGTAAGGTCGGTTAGCGATCCATCCGGCACTGGAACGCGAATTCCAGCGCCTCCAAGATTTCCTTTCAGGTGAGGGAAAATTCTGGTGGCGGCTTTGGCAGCTCCTGTTGTAGTTGGTACGATTGAATGTGCAGCAGCACGTCCGCGGCGCCAATCCTTATGTGGCCCGTCAACAAGATTTTGATCTTTTGTATAGGAATGCACAGTTGTGATAAAACCTTTTTGAACTCCCCAGTTTTCGTGCAGTATTTTTATCAAAGGTGCCACATTATTCGTTGTACAGGAGGCATTTGAAATCAGGTCATCTTCCCTGTTGATCAAATGATCGTTAACACCTAAAACAATATAGGGAACATCTTCGCGGATGTCTTTGGCCGGGGCCGAAATGATTACTTTACGCGCTCCGGAAGCATCAATATGTTGGCGGGCTTTCTCGGGTTCTGTAAAAAAACCGGTTGATTCTATCACCACATCAATGGCTAATTCCTTCCAGGGAAGTAGCGCCGGATCGGGTTGACTAAATACCATTACTTTTTTGTCGTCCACCAATAAGTGATCCCCATGTGCTGTTATGTTTCCGTGAAATAATCCCTGTACCGAATCATATTTTAGCAAATGTGCAAGATTATCAGTTTCAGCGAGGTCGTTAATAGCAATAACTTCCATATCATTTCTGAGCATCAATCGTCTGAAAGTGATCCGGCCAATGCGGCCAAATCCGTTTATTGCAATCCGAATAGGTTTCATAATTCTTAGCTTTAACCGGCAAAGTTAGCCTTTTGAAGCCTGCCAGCCAATGAAAAATTTAGGAGCGATTTCGAATGACGTTTTGCTCGAATCATTTTCGCTGTTCATTTCTTAAATAACATTAAAACAAGCGGATTCAAATAATTTATCAAGCAAAACCCTCGTTTAATGGACGCCTAAAAACCAGAAATTCCGTATTTTTACAAAAAATTATTTACCACTAAAACTCTAATAATGGAAAAAATCAAAACGTACATCGAATCCAACAAAGACAGATTTTTAGACGAGTTGTTCGGACTGATCCGCATCCCTTCGATCAGTTCGCTTAGCGATCATAAACCTGATATGCAGAAAGCTGCCGAATACTGGCGCGACAGTATTTTAAAAGCCGGAGCTGATAAAGCTGAGGTTATTCCCTCTGATGGAAACCCAGTTGTTTATGGCGAAAAAATCATTGATCCTGCTCTTCCAACCGTGCTGGTTTACGGCCACTATGATGTGATGCCTGTTGACCCCATCGAATTATGGAACAGTCCGCCATTTGAACCTGAAATCAGGGATGGAAAAATCTGGGCACGTGGCGCTGATGACGACAAAGGTCAGGCGTTTATGCATGCCAAAGCTTTTGAAACTTTGGTGGCTACAGATAGTTTGCCTTGCAATGTAAAATTCATGATAGAAGGTGAAGAAGAAATTGGTTCTCCTAACCTGGGTAAATGGTGCGAAGAACATAAAGACATGCTCAAAGCTGATGTGATTTTGGTGTCGGATACCAGCATGATTGGCCCTGATGTGCCTTCAATCACAACAGGATTGCGTGGCCTGGCTTACTGGCAGGTTGAAGTTACGGGCCCCAACCGCGATCTGCATTCTGGTTTGTTTGGCGGAGCTGTTGGCAATCCTATCAATATCCTGTCAAAGCTAATTGCTTCTATGACAGACGAAAATAATCATATCACCATTCCAGGTTTTTATGATGATGTGCTTGAAGCCACTCCTGAGGAAAGAGAGCTTTTAAATAAAGCTCCATTCAGTGCCGAAGCCTATAAAAAAGCTATTGATGTGGAAGAGTTGAATGGAGAAAATGGTTATACTACCATTGAGCATACAGGCATCAGACCCACTTTTGATGTTTGTGGTATCTGGGGCGGCTATACAGGCGAAGGTGCCAAAACCGTCCTTCCTTCAAAAGCTTATGCCAAGATTTCGAGCCGTTTGGTTCCTAATCAGCACCATAAAAAGATAGAAGTACTTTTCAAAGAATATTTTGAGAAGATCGCTCCAAAATCGGTAAAAGTTAAAGTTGAATATCTGCATGGTGGACAGGCTTATGTGTGCCCGATCGATCTTCCAGCCTATAAAGCAGCCGAAAAAGCCTATATGGATGTTTATGGCAAACAGCCAATCCCAATGCGCAGCGGTGGCAGTATTCCGATTATTTCAACCTTTGAAGAAATCCTCGGACTGAAATCCGTATTGATGGGCTTTGGCCTCGAATCGGATGCGATTCATTCGCCTAATGAAAACTATCCTTTGGATAATTTCTACAAAGGCATCGAAACAATTGCAGCTTTCTACGGGCATTTTGCTAAGATGTGATCTGAAAATCAACACAAAAAAAGCCGGGCGATTTTCGTTCGGCTTTTTTGTTTTCGCCCCCTAAAAAAACTGTAATTATTTAACTTTACCAAGTCATTTATAGTATTGAAATCCAAAAAAATCCAGCTTATGTATTATCGATTTCTTTTATCCATTTCTTTCTCAATGATGTTGCTCGTTTCCTGCAAAAGCGATCCAAAAGCCGACACCTCCGAAAAAGGCAGCGTTGATCCTTTATTGAAGCAGTTCAAAATTGGAATCTATGATTCAGTTGCGCTCGCTTTAATCGATTCAGCTGCCACTTTTGAAATCCTGGCCGAAGGATTTTACTGGAGCAAAGGCCCGCTATGGGTTGATGAATTGACGTATTTTCTGATGTCCCTGCAAATAAAATAGCAAGTGGAATGAAAACGATAGCCTGAGTATTTCTTGAATCTGCAGGCCATTCGGGTGAAGCAAATAAAAATTCGACAAAGGCGAGATGGGCTAATTCTTGACACTGAAAACAACTTGTTGATTTGTCAGCATGGCGACAGGCGCATCGCCTGCTTAGATGCTGATTTAAAAAACCCTCAAGTGCAATTTGTCACTCTGGCTGGCCTTATGACGGTAAAAATTTAACAGCCCCCAATGATATGGTGATGGATCATTAACAGTAATATTTATTTGCAAGTCCTCCCCTATGGCCAAACGGGAAATAAAACAGGGAGAAATTGGAATAAAACTGGAGTCTATAAAGTTAGCGCCAATAATGAAGTCAGTTTACTTGTTGACAGCCTGAACTGGCCAAACGGAATTGGATTATCCCTTGATCAGAAACCTTGTATATCAATCATTCTGATCCACAAACCGGTTTTATATCGTTATGATCTTGCTGAGGATGGAACACTTAAAAATGGCAAAATATTATTTGACTTTATAACGCTTGCAAAAAATTCCAAAGGATTACCCGATGGTTTAAAAATTCACAAAAGCGGCAATATATTTGCGACGGAGTCACGGCGGTGTTCATATTATAAGTCCGGAGGAAAGCACCTGGCAGCGATTAAAACCAGGTAAAGCAACAGCAAATTGTGCTTTTGACACCGATCAAAAATATTTGTACACCGCTGACTTATTGATGAGAGTAAGACTGAAATAAGCTTATTTTAAAAAAAAATACCATTGTCCTTATAGAATTAAAGACACGCTTGAACCAAGATAATGCAAACAATGTATAATTGATGCATTTTTTCGGATGTTATAAACCCATCAAAACAAAGACGAATGACAAAAATTGTAAAAATAGCAGTCTTAATTCTATTGATTATTTCGGCCTCTTGCGAAAAAGATCCTCGAGGATATAATTATGAACAGGGCAGTCTTCGAAACGCCCGTAAATCTTGCGACTTTAATACACCGAGTACGATGACTGCAAACTCCACTGCACCAAGTTTAGGGCGATTAATTCCCTTCTGTTTTTCTACGAGAACAGGAATAGCCAAGGGAAATGATTTTGATGTCATTTTTGAACCTATGAATATTAACTTTGATAAAACAACAGGGATTTTAAAAGTAACAAATGAATACGCAAACTGGGGTGTGTATATGGATGATTATAATATAATTAGGACAGGGTTAAATAAAATAAAAACTTCCGGAAATGAATTTGGCCCAAACCTTTTGACTGCCCACAATTCAAATCAAATTAATTTCTTTGCTATATTCAACAGATATTACAGGAAATTCGCAGATAAATTTCACTTCGAATAGTAGTGATGAATACTTCTCAGAAACCAAAAGAAGTTGCATTTTGAATTCTGCATTTGAGAATTTGTATCCAGCTTTAATTCGATAAAACTAAGCTCTAATTTTTGCTCCAATAGAGATGAGGCGCGTTTTTGATATCTATTTTGTCAATACGAATCCTGAGCAAATTGAATTATTACTCTCTGACACTACAAATTATGAAGTATTGAGGGACAATACTTTATCAAGCACTTCTGATGATAAATGTCCTTTCATTTTTTGGGGATAAAATGGTTTTGCATCGAACAGAGCAGGAGGCTTTGGAGGATATGATTTGTATTAGCATCTGAAAATGGCATATGGCAAGAGCCCGTAAATTTTGGTGAACAGATCAACACTACATTTGATGAATACAGACCTATTTTAATCAACGAGAGCGTTTCCTGGACGCAAACAATGATGGTGTTTTCATCCAATAGAACAGGCAGCCTTGGGGGATTTGATTTGTATTTTGTTGGAATTGAAAATGAATGAATTAACTTCTCCTGCAATTGATAAGCATTGCGGTTGTTCCGACATCCTCAAGTGAGAGCAGTTGTTGAAAAACAAAAAAGCCGGATAATTTTTCTACATCCGACTTTTTGTTTTTGACTAAAAGATTAGTCTTATTCAGGAATAGTAAATACAGTTTGTCCTTTATTATAGTTTACAACACCCTGTTTCAGAAACTCAACAAATTCATCCACATCCAAATCATAAGCCCGGGGTTGGGATACCACATTGTTCTCATGCCCCATCAACACATAATAAGGTTGGGCATTCACTCGAACTTAGTAACCTGAAAATCAGCATCTTTCGTCCAGAATCGTCTTTTCCATTTGCCATCATAATCAGATAGCACCCATTCTTCTTCGGGCAGCATGGTTTTGTCATCTACATACAGTGCAGCAATAATATACTCATCGACTTGACGCCAATACTCTGGGATCGGCCCGAACATTGGCTTCCATTTCGCGACAGTTTACACAACCATGACCAGTAAAATCAATAAATAGTGGTTTATCCAGTGATTTTGCGCAAGCAAGAATGCCTGCTCGTAATCAAAATACCCTTGTAAACCATGCGGCAAATGCAGTTTTTCGTGAAATTTAGGTGTTTCGCAAAGCTCGTTATCCGTTAACTGCATCATGGCAGTAGCTCCTCCACCTCCGCTGTTTTCCGGATTATGTCATTTTAAGTCAAAATCATGCGTATGCATAGGCGGAACATAACCCGACAAAGCGAGGGGCGCGCCAAACATACCGGGAATAAGGTAAACAACAAAAGAAAAAAAGTAATGATCCGAGAAAACCAGGCGCGGAACACTCAGATACTTCACCTCGGAATCGTGCGCAAACTTTATTTTCCCCATCAGGTATAAGCCCATCAGGAAATAACGATCCATGGCCCTTCGGCAATCTCTCTGTCGAGCAAGCCCCAATGGTAGGTTTGATCAGCGATACTGAGGAATTTCAATCCGAGGGTGAATTCGAGGAAACCTAACACCGCTTTCACTGAAGTTGAGCCAGCCACCTGATTTTGGCAAATTATACAGCCAGGATGGAAGAAGGCAAATAAAGTGAATGGCAGGGCAAAAGCCAGCGAAAAGCCGAACATTCCAACGATAGGTTTAAGTACTTGTCCGCCAGCTGATTCAACCAGGATTGTTCCAACGATGGAGTCCTGTACAACTAAACGAAACCAACACAAGCGTTAAAGCCATAAAAATAGAACCTACAAACCCGCCCTTATCTGCTTTGGCATCGGTTGTATTTACCAGCCAGTGTGGTAAGGTAATTTCAAACATCCCGAAAAAGGAAGCAGCGAAAATGACAAAAATCAGGAAGAAAAGGATATTGGGCAGCCAGTGCGTGCTTAGCCAGTTGGCGATGTCAGGTCCGGCCACAACAGCAAGAATGGAACCTATCAAAGTGTAAATAGCAATGATAGCCAGTCCGTAAACGATTGCCTGCAGCCTGCCTTTCATTTTATCTTCATCTTTATCTTTCATAAAGAAGGACACTGTCATGGGTATCATCGGGAAGACACAAGGGGTTAAAATGGCTGCCAGACCACCTAAAAATGCCAGAAAGAAGAAGCCCCACAGCGAGGCATTTCCACCTGTTATATCGGCTTTAGCCTGCTTTGGTGATTCCGTCTGCGTCAAGGGCTGAGATGCTTCCGCCGATTGGATGGTTTTGCCATCGTAAATCAGGTCAAAATCGTGATAGAGCGCAACGCAACCCACATCATTACAAACCATATAGGCGATTTCGCCAGTGATGTTGAAAGGTGGCTCTTGTTTTAGCTTGAATGGTTGCACAAAACCTGCCTCCTTTTCGAAGGATTTGATATCCATCTCAAAGATTTCGTCGTATTTTACTTCACCTTCGGTGGTTTCGAAAATTGCTGCACTTAGTTCGTAAGCTGTTGATTCTGAAAAGGTGAATTCTGTTGGTAGCGGGCCGTTTTCGGGAATATGTAGGGAATAAAGGTGAAACCCTTCATCAATTGCTGCTGTAAAAACCAATTCCAACTCATCCTTGTTGCCTTTTTTAAGGTCATAGGTCCATTTCACCGGATCGAGCACTTGATTTTGAGGAGCAGCTGACTGATTTCCGAAATCCGGAAGAGCGCTTTCTCCTGCTAAAGTAAAGGAAAAATCAACTTCCGAAGGCGGCAGACAACGCATGTCGTCGCAGCACATAAACTCGAGAACGCCCTCAATAGTTACCGTTTCGCTAGTTAGCAACTTAACTTCCTGTTTAAAAACAGCTTGACCCGAAAAAAAGCGGAGCACCATATCAAAATTGGGATCGTATTGTTCGGTAGAAGGCGACTCCGAAACTTTACCCACAAACTCCACCTTATCGTTAGTGTTAAAGGTAAAAGTAGTAGCCGGTGGCGACATCGGAATATCCTGTGAATACAGATGCCACTTAGGCTCAATATCTGCTGTAAATATCAGATTATACTGCCCTTCGGAAATTTTCTCGGAAGTGAAATTCCATTTTACAGGTTCAAGAATTTGCGCCTGAGCCGTAAAAGAAATCAGTAAAAAAGTAAGGATAAAAAAACGAAATAGCGTTATTGATTTCATGCAGGTTGAGATAAATTTGTTTGCAAAATTAACAAATGCCATCAGGAAAGGCTTAGAATTAAACTTTTTTAAGTAATAGTCAGACAACATCAGGCATCAGGTGGTTGCGCAGGGCTTTTATTTAGACATCCTTCTAAATATCAACTTAAAATATCGGGAGAGAAATTGATTAGTCAAATTAAAAAAAGTGTAAATTGCCTTTCCAAACTACCCATTTAAAAGCCTTGCTATGAAAAAAAATCCTGTTATATTTTTATTAATCAGCTTGTTATTGTGCCTTTCTCTTTTTGTGTCAGCACAAAAGGCGGAAGAAAAGCAAAAGCCGTTTTCTTCTGATACCTTCTCTGGCTTAAGTTTTAGAAACATCGGTCCAGCCTTCATGTCGGGGCGTATTGCCGATATAGTGATTCATCCCGAAGATGAAAATTCCTGGTATGTGGCAGTTGGTTCGGGTGGGATTTGGAAGACCGAAAATTCCGGAACTACCTGGAAATCCGTTTTTGATGATCAGGGTGCCTATTCAATTGGCTGTTTGGCAATTGATCCTTCTAATCCGGAAGTGATTTGGGCAGGAACGGGTGAAAATGTTGGTGGGCGGCATGTTGGCTATGGCGATGGAATCTACCGCAGCGAAGACGGAGGAAATAGCTGGAAAAATATGGGATTGAAGAACAGCGAACACCTTTCGAAAATAGTTATCCATCCAGAAAATCCCAATATTTTATGGGTTGCAGCGCAAGGACCACTCTGGTCGAAAGGTGGCGAACGCGGGGTTTTCAAAACAATTGATGGCGGAACTACCTGGAAACAGGTGCTGGGAGATCAGGAGTGGACCGGTGCAACCGATTTGTTAATTGATCCCCGAAATCCAGACAGGCTTTATGCAGCTACCTGGCAAAGGCATAGAACAGTTGCCGCTTATATGGGCGGAGGTCCTAACACAGCCATTTACCGCTCTGAGGACGGAGGTGTAAACTGGGAAAAACTCAGCAACGGTCTTCCAAAAGGAAATATGGGGAAAATCGGATTGGCAATTTCGCCCCAGCAACCGGATGTAGTTTATGCAGCTATTGAATTAGACAGAAGAAGTGGGGGTGTTTTTCGATCAGAAAACAGGGGTGCCAGCTGGCAAAAAATGTCTGATGTTGTGGCAGGGGGAACCGGTCCGCATTATTATCAGGAGCTTTATGCTTCTCCTCATCAGTTTGATAAAATCTATTTAATGGATGTGCGTCTTCAAATTTCAGAAGATGGAGGAAAGACTTTTAAACCCATGCATCACCGCAATGTTCATGTTGATAATCATGCTATCGCTTTCAGGCTATCAGATCCTGATTATGTGCTGCTAGGCAATGATGGCGGGCTCTACGAAAGTTTTGATGAGATGGCTCATTGGAAATTTGTGGCTAACCTGCCCGTTACGCAGTTTTATAAGGTGGCTTTAGATGATGATTTTCCATTTTACAATATTTACGGTGGCACTCAGGACAACAACACACAAGGCGGGCCTTCACGGACTGATAACGTACATGGCATTCGAAATGACGATTGGAAAGTTGTTCTGGGTGGTGATGGCCATCAGCCTGCTACAGAACCGGGGAACCCCGACATTGTTTATGCGCAATGGCAACAGGGTAATTTGATGCGTTACGATCGGAAAACAGGTGAAAATGTTTATATTAAACCTCAGCCCGGAATCGATGAAGCACCTGAGCGTTATAACTGGGATGCACCCGTTTTGGTAAGTCCACACAATCCAAAAAGAATCTATTTTGCTTCCCAGCGCGTTTGGAAATCAGAAGACAGAGGCGATAGTTGGGAAACTGTTTCCGGAGACCTGACCCGTAATCAGGAGCGTGTCAAAATGCCGCTGATGGATCAAAGCTGGGGATGGGATGCGCCATGGGATTTGTATGCCATGTCGGACTACAGCAGCATCACTTCATTATCGGAATCCCCTGTAAAATCAGGTTTGATTTATGCTGGCACAGATGATGGACTTATTCAGGTAACAGAAGACGGTGGCCAAAACTGGCGAAGAATTGAAGTTGGTAGCATTTCTGGGTTGCCAAAAACTGCCTTCGTTAATGATATCAAAGCTGATTTGTTTGATGAAAACAAAGTGTATGTAGTGCTCGACAACCACAAATTTGGCGATTTTGAACCTTATGCTTATGTGAGTCACGATAAAGGTAAAAGCTGGAAATCAATTAGTAACGATCTTCCTGAACGTACTTTGCTTTGGCGAATAGTGCAGGATCATATAAAGCCCGAACTTCTTTTTATGGCAACGGAATTTGGGATTTATTTTTCGCCTGATGCAGGAACAAACTGGGTGCAGCTTAAAGGCGGTTTGCCAGTGATTTCCTTTCGTGATCTGGCTGTTCAAAAACGTGAAAATGATTTGGTTGGGGCTTCTTTTGGAAGAGGGTTTTTTATCCTGGACGACTACAGTCCGCTCCGCGAAATAACAATCGATAAATTGAAAGAGGAGGCACTGCTTTTCGAACCCCGCGACGCCTGGTGGTATATTGAACGGCAGGTTTTGGGTGGGTCAAAAAAAGGCTCGCAGGGCGATAGTTATTTTACTGCAGACAACCCACCTTTTGGAGTGACTTTTACCACTTATTTGAAAGCTGATTTTCCGTCACTAAAAGAAAAACGTCAACAAAAAGAGAAAAAAGCCAAGAAGGAAAATTTACCCATCAGCTTTCCCGAATGGGACAGTTTGGCTGCTGAGTTGAATGAGAAAGCACCTCAGCTTTTGATTCATGTCACAGATAGCACTAATAGCTTTGTGAAAAGCATTGAAGCTCCTAACAAAAAGGGCATAAACCGAATTAGCTGGAACTTGGAGAAACCTTCAACCATGGCCTTGGGCTCTGAAGTTTCTGATTGGGAACCTCGATCGGTGATGGTAGCTCCCGGCACCTATTATGCTCAATTGGTTAAAATGGAAAATGGTGAAATCACTGAACTAACAGAAAAAGTTAGTTTTAAAGTGAAGCCCTTGAGAAGCGGAAGTTTGCCTGGAGCAGATCCACAGGCTGTTGCAGCCTTTTGGGATGAGTTGCAGGCCATGCGTCGTTCAACCACAGCTGCATCGCGTGTGCTGAGAGAAAGCCAAAATAAACTTGCTCTAATGCAACAGGCTTTGAATCGCACTGCTATTGATCCTGTGGTATTCGCTAAAAAGCTGACCGAACTAAAATCAGAACTTGATAGTATTGACTACCAGCTTAATGGCAATCCTGCGAAAAACGCTATAGGCGAACGAACACACCAGACCGTAAACAATTACCTGGGTGTTGCCATTACTGGAAGTTCGCGTTCCACTTACGGGCCAACGCCCTTATTGCGCGAAAGCCTTGAAAATGCCAAAACCCTTTTTGCGCCGATACGTCAGCGATTGGATAAAATCAGTCAGGAAGAGCTGCCCGAATTGGCCAGAAACCTGCAGCAGGCCGGAGCTCCATGGATTGAAGGTCTGCCAATACCCGATTGACCATCTTAATGACCTTTTTATGCGCTTGGTGGGTTAATAAATGAACTTTCATGCCTCATAAGGTTTTCCAAAGAAACAATTGAGTTGGCTCGTGCAACATTTTGCTTCTTTTCGTGTTTTTTGTTTGTGAAACCATTTGAATTAACCATAATCGGAGCAGGATCAGCCTTGCCTTCTTTGGATCGGCATGCCAGCAGTCAGCATTTGCAATTTGGTTGCAGACACATTCTAATTGATTGTGCCGAAGGTACTCAACTACGGCTTCAGGCCTTGAAAATCAGTCCTATGAAGCTGGATACTATTCTCATCAGTCATTTGCATGGCGATCATTATTTCGGGCTGATTGGTTTGATCAATTCTATGCATCTGAATGGCAGGACTAATCCCTTGAAAATTTATGGTCCACCCGAGCTGGTCAATATCTTGAACCTGATGCTTAAGGCATCATCTGACACGCATTGCACGTTATCCACTTCATTTTCACGCATTGGAACCATTGACGGACAAATACTTGAGTTGATTCAATCATTTACGAATCACTTCATTCAGGGTGGAAAGCATCAGATTCCTGCGTGGGTTTCAGGTTTGATGAAATTGTGGGAAGAAAATCAATAGGGATTTCATAGCGGCCTTTCAGCCTACACACGATGATTTGCAGCATATACAGGCAGGAGAAAACTTTACGACTGCTGCTGGAGAGGTATTATCGAACGAAACGATTACGCATTTGGCGCATCCTCTAGATCTACGCTTGTGTACAGATACTGCCTACTTTGATACTTTAATTGATCGGGTTTTGGGGTAAATCTGCTCCTATCACGAAGCTACTTTTGGAAAAGATATGGTTGATTTTGCTGAGCAAACCTTTCATTCAACTTCTGTGCAGGCGGCTGAGATAGCACGTCAGGCAGAGGTTGGAAAACTGCTAATCGGGCACTTTTCATCACGCTACAAAAGCCCGGAAGTCCTTCTCAATGAAGCTAAAACAGTCTTTCAATCTACAGAATTGGCACTGGATGACAAGAAGTTTTTAGTTTGATACTTGAAATTAACTAAATTAGGGCCTGATAAAGGATTTCTACCGGATGCAAAGCGTCTTTTTTTGTGCCATCGTGAATCTGATGCCGGCACGAAGTTCCGGACGCGGCGAGGATTGTTGTTGTTGAAGCTTTTCGCACAACCGGGAAAAGTACCAGCTCGCCCACTTTCATCGAAACATCGTAGTGCTCTTTTTCATAGCCAAAAGATCCTGCCATACCGCAACAACCCGACTTGATCTCTGTGGCGGTATAGTTCTCAGGAATATTCAAAATAGCCAGTGCTTCATTGGTGCTGGCGATTGATTTTTGCTGGCAATGACCATGGTAGAGGATTTCTCGCTTTTCTTTCGTGAAGAAATCATGGCTGAATTTTCCCTGTTGAAATTCATGCGACAAAAATTCTTCAATGGTAAAGCAATTTTTTGCCAGTTGGTCGGCTGCATGACGCATTTCCGCATCAACAAGTTCGGGGTATTCATCCCTGAAAGTTAAAATTGCAGAAGGCTCAATGCCGATAAGCGGATTTTCGCTGTTGATTAAAGGTGCTAAGGATTTAACATTGTGCATGGCAATGCGTTTGGCTTTTCTCAAAAATCCTTTGCTGAGGTAGGTTCGGCCACTTTCGATATGTTTTGGAATCACAACATCATATCCAAGTTTTGTTAGAAGCAAAATTGCGTGAATACCGATATTGGTATCATTAAATCGTGTGAACTCGTCATTGAAAAGATAAACTTTTCTGCCATTAGCTCCGGCATGTTTGTTTTTCTTGAACCACTTGTCCAGCGTGGTTTTATACAGCGTTGGAAGACTTCTTTCCGGTGCAAAACCCAGCAATGGCATCAACAATTTTGATGTGAGGTGGTTGTTCATCATCAGGTTTGTAAAAGCAGGCCATACACTCCCTAATTTGTTGATCTGTATGATATTGGCAATCATTTTTGCGCGAAGTGGGGCACCATTGGCATCGTAATAGTGCTGCAAAAATTCCGCTTTCAGTTTGGCTACATCCACACTGCTCGGGCACTCTGATTTACAGGCTTTGCAGCTTAGGCAAAGATCCATTACCTCATATATCTCCGGATGGTCAAAAGGGTTATCTTTTGTGGAAGTTGTGAGCATTTCGCGCAGTATGTTGGCCCTGGCTCGTGTGCTTGCTTTCTCGTCGCGGGTAGCCATATAGGAGGGGCACATTGTTCCTCCCGTAACTTCAGTTTTGCGACAGGCAGCTGTACCGTTGCACTTTTCTGCAGCCCGCAGTATGCCCATATCTTTTGACCAATCGAAAATGGTGTCAATTTTACGCGTTTTCTGTCCGGGGGTATAGCGCAGCGCTGTGTTCATTTTTGGGGTATCAACAATCTTGTTGGGATTGAAGATATGGTGAGGGTCCCAACTGGCCTTAATATTTTTTAGGAGGGCATAATTTTGTTCTCCCACCATCAGTGGGATAAATTCGCCACGTAACCTGCCATCGCCATGTTCTCCGCTCAGCGAACCTTTGTATTTCTTGACCAGCAAAGCCGTTTCGCGTGCAATAGTGTAAAAGAGTTCTACATCAACGGGATCTTTCAGGTTGAGCACTGGCCTAAGGTGGAGTTCGCCTGTGGCAACATGAGCGTAATACACACAGTTTTTATCATATTTGGCTAGCATCTCATCGAAATCACGAATATAATCGGGTAAAACTTCCGGGTTTACGGCTGTGTCTTCGATCACCGGAACGGGTTTTGCATCGCCGGGCATATTGTTCAAAACGCCTAATCCTGCTTTGCGAAGATCCCAAACCCGGCTCATATCTGCACCTTTCACAACGGGGAAATGATATCCGAATCCGGCCTCACGCATTGCCGTTTCCATCGCTGTGATTTTTTGATCGGTAGTTTCAAAATCTGCTTCAGCAAATTCAACAATCAATATGGCAGCGGGATCGCCTTTTACAAAAAATCTGTTTTTGGCCTGCTCGATGTTTTCTTTGGTGAGATCCATAACTGTTTTGTCCATCAGCTCCACCGAAACAGGCTGGAATTTTAAAGCTATTAAATTGGCTTTTAATGCATTAACAATAGATTCAAAATGAACACAAACCAGTGCTTTGGCTTTTGGTGGAAGCGGTACAAGGTTTAGTTTGATTTCGGTCGTAAAAGCCAGTGTGCCTTCAGATCCGGCAAGTAGTTTGCTCAAATTAATTTTAGGCGCTCCTGGTGTAAATGGCTCCGTATCGAGCAGCAAATCAATAGCATAACCGGTATTTCGGCGTTTGATGGAGGCATCGGGATACTCTTCACGAATTTGTTTCTGATTTTGCGGATTACTCAGAATCTCATTCAAAGTTTTGTAAACCTGACCTTCCAAATCGTTTTGAGCGCATTTTTGCTGGAAGCTTTCGTTGTCCAGTTCTCCAAAAATTGCCTCAGTACCATCGCTGAGTAGGGCCTTTATTTCGAGGGTATGGTCTCTGGTACTTCCGTAAACCAGCGAGTGGGCTCCACAGGCGTTGTTCCCCAACATGCCACCCATCATGCAACGGTTGGCTGTAGAGGTTTCCGGGCCAAAAAATAGTCCGTGAGGTTCGAGGTATTTATTCAGTTCACTCAAAATCACACCGGGCTGCACGCGAACCCATCTTTCATTGGCATTGAGCTCAATGATTTTAGTCATATAGCGCGAAATATCAACGATCACACCATTTCCAACAACCTGTCCGGCAAGCGAAGTGCCTGCTGCACGGGGAATAAGGGAAAATCCATTCGTTTTGGCAGACTGTATCAGCAATTTGATATCAGCGGCATCGCGTGGCAAAGCAACAGCCAGCGGTTTTTCGCGATAAGCGGAAGCATCAGTGGCATAAATCAGGCGCGTGGCATCATCAATGTGAATGTCGCCTTTGAAATTTATTTCGAGTTGTGCAAGTGCTTTGTAGAGTTTTGATTCGCGCATGAAATATGTTTTACCAAATTACAAAAATAGCGTGATAATGCTTATTAAACGGACTATGTGAGAGTTTTTTTAATTGTTTTGTTCAAGGTTGTTATCTGTTCCGGTTAAACCAGTTTATGTTGAGCATACGCTAAGTAAATTCTGTTTTACGTAATAGTTTAGTCTATATCCTAAGTATCCTTGAAGGTATTGAAAAAATCCCTGAAAGTATTTGGTTATTTACTTTCAAGGATTTGCGGAAAATTGCAATTAGATTAAGATACTTTATCAGTGCTTTCGAAAATCTTGTCAGCCGATTTGGCGATAAAACCCGAATAAAGCTTTCCGCTCTGGTCGGGATAGCGACGGGCAAATTCGTAGTAACAGCCCGGGATTTCTTTTTTGCCTTCAGTAAAATCTACCTCAATCATTTCGGCGCGGATGCTGGATTGTTCCAGAAGTTCAGACGGGTTGCCCTTGATTTCTCCGCCTGAGTCATTGATGCGGAAGCCGTTATCTTTGAGCAATTGGTTCACTTTTTCCAGACTGTTGAATTTTCCCAGTCCGTTCACACTCACAGTAAAATGGTTTGCGCAGAATCCGTTCACATAAAGCCATGCGGCATATTCTGATTCTTCACGAAGCTTTTCGTAAATTTCATAAGAAGGTGTTCCCCAGCTGCTTCCGCTGTAAATCAAATCATCTGATTTCAGCAAAGATTCAGGGATTTGGTCAACAAGTTTTTTTACCGTTTCCTGCAAAAAAGGACTGAAGTCAGCGGTTTTTAGTTGAGAAATAAATACTCTTGGTTGGCCCTCCATTTCAAAATGCTTGGCATACAGGTGTTTGGTTTCAAAATGGTAATCGCCCATAAAAGTATAGCCGGCTTCCAGAAATACACGGGAAAGTACTTCGATATTAATGCGTGGATCATCAAAAGTACGAAAGGCAATATGATCATTTTCAACCTTTTCGCCTTCTTTCACAAAAAGTTCATAGACCTTTTGTACCGAAGGATTCTGATTGGTGTAATCAGCCCAGAGGCGATCGAAAATCTGATTTACTTTATTCATGTTTTTATTTTTAAAAGAGTTGATATAAAATTGATTTGCTAAGTTTTTGATCTGAATTAAAGTCAGTTGCCAATTCATTTGCTATTTTAAGCAAGGCTTCAGGGTTGTGGGGAAGACCCAGAAGTTTTTGCCGGATTTGTTCTGCCATAGAAGTGTCCTTCGAATTTTTGAAAACAACAGTTGAGATTATACCTTTGTTTACTTCGATAGTGAGTTGAGCCTTAAAATGGTTCATTTCAAACTGTCGGGTTAGCTGATAAGCGGGCGAATAGCCGTAGTTCCAGGCAGCTGTTTTGTATTTTTGATCGGCGAGATTTTGAATTTCAATCATTTGATCTTCAGTGAGTATTAGTGCTTCTGTGATTGAAAAGTTCTTAAAAATAAAGGCTTTCAATTCATCCTGAAAATTTTCGAAGGAAATGGGTTGAACAAAAAGCGGTTTCAGGTTTGTGACCACGGCTCTGATTGACTGCACTGCTTTGGTTTGAATTGAATCTGTTTCTTTTCTCAGGCAACGATCAACAGCTTCCAGATCGGCATCAAAAAGCAGCGTGCCATGATGGATACTTCGGTTTTTGAACACATGCGCTGCATTGCCCGAAAACTTGAGTCCGTTGACGGTAAGGTTACTTTTGCCTGTCATTTCTGCCGGAATACCTTTGCTGTTCAGGTACTCCAATATGGGTTTTGTGAAACGTTGAAAATTGATTTTGTCCTCTTGATCTGAGCTGGTGGTAAGGAATGAAAAGTTGAGGTTTCCCGGCCCGTGAAAAACTGTTCCTCCTCCAGAAATACGACGGATTACAGGTATTTTATTTTCGACCAAACAGGCCGTATTTATTTCGATCACAGGATTTTGATGCTTTCCCAATATTAAGCTTGGCGCGTTTTGCCACAGCATAAAGACATCTTTTTTGGTCTGTCGGAGTAAGTATTCCTCAACAGCCAAATTAAACCACGGATCACGTGAAGGTTTTTCAAGGAAAAGCATCAGCTAAAACGGTTGCAATATGATAGTGCGCAAAATTAATGCTTTTTGTAAGTGTGCTAAAGATTAATGACCTAATTTTGCAGCACTTTTCAAATTCAAAATAGCAAATCCTTACATGCAGAATATCAGAAACATTGCCATTATTGCTCACGTTGATCATGGCAAAACTACCCTTGTTGACCGAATGCTCCACCAGGTTAAGCTTTTTAGGGATAATCAGGAAACGGGAGATCTAATTTTAGACAACAATGATCTGGAGCGTGAACGTGGCATTACAATTTTATCCAAAAACGTTTCGGTTCGTTACAAAGACGTAAAAATTAATATCATCGACACGCCTGGTCACGCCGATTTTGGTGGCGAGGTCGAGCGCGTGCTTAATATGGCGGATGGTGTTTTGCTTTTGGTTGATGCTTTTGAAGGTCCGATGCCGCAAACACGTTTTGTACTGCAGAAGGCAATCGAGCTTGGTTTGAAGCCTATTGTTGTAGTTAACAAAGTGGACAAACCCAATTGTCGTCCTGATGAAGTGCAGGAATCGGTATTTGATTTGATGTTTAACCTCGGCGCTACGGAGGATCAGTTGAATTTTCCGACTGTTTTTGGCTCATCAAAAAATGGCTGGATGTCGGATCACTGGAATAATGAAACGACAGATGTTTCTTATTTACTGGATGTGATTATCGAAACCATTCCAAAAGCGCAATATGTAGAAGGAACACCTCAGATGCTGATCACTTCGCTGGATTATAGTTCTTATGTTGGACGTATTGCCGTTGGTCGTTTATCGCGCGGACAGCTGCAGGCTGGTATGACTGTGAGCCTTGTGAAACGCGACGGAGGAATCAGCAAATCAGTGATTAAGGAGCTTTATACTTTTGAAGGGCTGGGCAAAGAGCGCACAAAGATGATGGTTCATGCCGGTGATCTTATCGCCTTGATGGGGATTGATGATTTTGAAATCGGCGATACCGTAGCAGATTTTGAAAATCCGGAACCTTTGCCACCCATCAGAATTGATGAGCCCACAATGAGTATGCTGTTCACGATTAACAATTCGCCTTTTTATGGTAAAGAAGGAAAGTACGTTACATCCAGGCATTTACGCGACAGATTGGTTAAAGAAACTGAAAAAAACCTGGCACTTAGGGTTGACGATACCGATTCGCCTGATGCTCTTTTGGTTTACGGTCGTGGAATTTTGCACCTAAGTATCCTTATCGAAACCATG
The DNA here is from genome assembly GCA_018399335.1 of Bacteroidales bacterium. GTDB lineage: Bacteria > Bacteroidota > Bacteroidia > Bacteroidales > F082 > UBA5536. The sequence continues at coordinate 37,981 of JAGYNM010000006.1, forward strand.
CGTCGCGAAGGTTATGAATTTCAGCTTGGCCAGCCCCGTGTAATCATAAAAACCATCGATGGCGTAAAACATGAACCTATCGAAAGCCTTACTGTTCAGGTTCCTGAAGATTTTTCCGGTAGGGTAATCGAGCAGGTAACAATGCGTAAGGGTGAGCTGACAGAGATGAATCCAAAAGGCGATCGCATGCATTTGGAATTTTTGATTCCATCGCGCGGTATTATTGGATTGCGTAACAATATGCTTACTGCAACAGAAGGTGAGGCCATCATAGCTCATCGTTTCAAAAGCTTTGAACCCTGGAAAGGCGAACTCAATGCTAAAGTGAATGGGGCATTGATTTCGATGGACACAGGAACTGCTATTCCATACGCCATATGGAAGTTGCAGGACAGAGGACGTTTTTTTGTTAATCCGGGCGAGGACGTGTATATGGGTCAGGTGATTGGCGAAAACAACAGGGCAGGCGATATGGTCATTAATATCAACAAAACCAAAAAGCTTAGTAATGTGCGGGCATCCGGTTCGGATGAAAAAGTGATGATAATTCCTGCTATCAGGTTTTCGTTGGAAGAATATATGGAATATATCCGCGATGACGAATATCTCGAAGTTACCCCGCGAAGCCTCAGGTTACGTAAGATTTTGCTCGATGAGAATGAGCGCAAGCGAGCCGGAAAATCAAGTTAAAACAAAGATTATGAAAACATTAAAGTCCATTTCGATTGTATTTTTTATGCTTTTCACTATCACTTCCTGTGAAGTGTTAGATCAAATGAGTCAGATGCAACAGCTTGCTTTGTGCGAGTTTAATGTTACCGGCGTCGATAAGGTGCATATTGCTGGTATTCAAATGGATGAAAATACTCGTAAAAGTGATTTGGGTGCAGCTCAGATCATGCAATTGACGGCTGCTATATTTAGCAGAGAACTTCCGGTTGATTTTGATTTGCAGCTCAATATCGATAATCCCAATGATAAGCCGGCTGCCATGAATCGGATGGATTATGAATTATTCATAGATAACAAGCAAATCCTTACCGGACAGATGAATCAAGCTGTTAGCGTTTTGCCGCGATCCAATTCCAATGTTTCAATGCCCATAGCCATTGATTTGTTTAAAGTGTTGAATAATGAAACACAGGATGCACTCGTTAATCTGGCTTTCAAGCTTACCGGCGATCAAAGTAATCCGGCAGATATCCTGCTCAAAGTGAAGCCATATATTCAGGTTGGAGGAAAAACCCTGGCTTATCCTGGTTTTTTGGATTTGAAGTACACGCTAAAGTAAGTAATCAGGCACTTTTCAAGTGTTTTAGGGGAGCAGGAAGATTAGTGTAATTCTTGTAATTTCCGGTTTTCCGCAATTCTTCATATAGAGCCAGTACTTTTTCGACAGAATAAAGTGTATTATCCGAATAGGATAGTTGAATTCGCTGGTCAGAATCAATCCAATCCTGAATCCTGCTGAGGCTTTTGTCTTTAAGGTCTTTTATAACAGGAAAACGCATTAGTTCCAATGCTTTGGCATTGCAGAGCTGTTCGAACTGATTTTTCATTGGCACAACCATGAGTTTTTTACCCAGGTAAATAGCCTCGGCAGGAGTTTCAAACCCTGCGCCACATAAGACCCCCGAGCTTTCAATCAAGCTTTTGGTAAAGCTTTCGTTGGCAACAGGAAAAATTGTAATATGGTCATTATATCGGGTGTAAGGATGGCGCTTAGAAAAAATATGCCATTTAACCCCTTTCACTTGATTCAGCTTGCCGGCCAATTCCAGGGCATCCCAGGCCGGGAGGTAAACAGTAAAGTGACCTTTGTTGGTCGGACTTGCTTTCCTGATTTCGGAGCGTATTATTGGTGTGAGGATATTAGCGCTGTATGTCTGAAAATGGAATCCTATTCTTTTATGTGCTGGGGCATAATTGCGCAATACAAATTTACCAAGAGGATCAGTCTCGTTAGCTATTGGAACGTTTGGTTCTAAAAGTGCTGCCTGATGGCTTAGCGATATGGTGGGGATATTTTTTAGCTGACCAGCCCAGGCCGAAATGGGCTCAAAGTCGTTGATAATCAAATCGTAATTTTCGATGGGAAGGGATTCGTATTCCTTGAAGAGCCTCAAGATACTGGCTTCATTATAGGTATTCCAGATATCAACGCCGCCATTTTTTCCAAAAGCAAAACTCAATCCTTTAAGGCGGTATTTTATTGGATGGTTCAGCTGTATTTCGGCTTGTGTGCCACTTAAAAGGACGTCAGTCTGACCAAGCTTAAAAACATGCGGCAATATTTCGCGTGCCCGGCTCAAATGCCCGTTACCTGTGGCCTGAATAGCATAAAGGATTCGCATAGATTAGGTGTTTTTATGATTCAAACTCTTTAAGCATCATTTTGAATACCTCTTTATGATTGAGGTCTTCCAGTGCATTCTGTTCTTTCATTATTCCAGCCTTCTCATTTAATTCAGGTTTGGGATGAAAATAAAGCTGCCATTTCTCATTATTATATTCCAGAGCTGAGAGGTTTTCGATCCAATCACCTGAATTCAGGTATTTAATTTTACCAAAATCTGTTTCGATTTGGCGCATCTCAGGGTGATGGATATGGCCGCAAACAATTGCATCGTATCCTTTTCGGGATGCCAGTAAAGCAGCAGTTTCTTCAAAATTATTAATGTATTTTACAGCGGACTTAACGTTTTCTTTAATTTTTTTTGACAATGAAACTTTCCCTTTTCCGAATGCCCTGCTTATGGAGTTGATAACCACATTAACTGCAATGAGTGTATCGTATCCGATTGCTCCGGCCTTGGCGAGCCACTTGGAGTGTTTCATAATTACGTCAAAAACATCACCATGAAAAAACCATACTTTCTCGCCCGAAAGTTCAAGCACCAGGTGATTAACAATATGCAGGTTTCCAATACGTGAACCAGCAAATTTTCTGAGCACTTCATCATGGTTTCCGGTGATGTAGTAAACTTTGGTTTTTCTGGACGACATGCTGAGAACTTCCTTGATCACTTTCATGTGTGCAGCAGGCCAGTAACGTTTCTTGAATTGCCAAATGTCAATAATATCACCATTTAGCACTAAAATACCGGGACGAATACTTTTGAGGTATTTTAGCAGCGCTCTTGCCTCACAGCCCCTTGTGCCAAGGTGGACATCAGAGAGAACCACCAACTGAACATTTCTTTTTTGTGTTTTCATCAACCCAATTCAACCTATTGAGCAAAGAAAGGTTAAATGCCAATCCTTGATTTTAGGTGAATATAAATTCTTTAATAAGGTATGGTTAAGTTTGAAAGAGCAATAAAATCTAGAAAGAAGCCTTTAGCTGGATATTAAGCATCCTGCGTTTTTACAACAGATTTTGATTTCCAGCGTCCTGTACGGTAATAAATATAGGAAAAAACTGCCCCAATTCCCCATGCTACCGGAATGCCCCACCAAATTCCTTTAGGGCCAAAATGCTGGGCTAAAAACCAGGAAGCAGGAATCCGAATCACCCACAAGGCAAAAATGGTGATAAACATTGGTATCAAAGTGTCGCCTGCGCCCCTCAAAACGCCATTCATGACAAACATGGCCGAAAACAGGATGTAAAAAGCACTCACAATATACAAATAGTCTTTTCCGGCCTCAACCACAGCTTGGTCAGTGGTAAATACCTGCATAATTTGTTCTGCAAAAATCCAGGCAATGATTGTCACACCCAGCGAGATTAGCGAGGTCATGCGTAAGGTTGCCAGCATGCCTTTTCGAACTCTATCGAGCTTATTAGCTCCTATATTTTGCCCCACAAAGGAAGAAAGCGCTGCGCTAAAATTCATCGCCGGAAGTGCAGCGAAGGAATCAATGCGCATCGCAACAGCATAAGCTGCAATAACAGTGGTGCCAAACATGTTCACTACTTTGTACAGCGCCAGCATTCCCACGGCTACAAAAGTCTGCTGAAAACCTGTTGGTAATCCAATTTTCAAGCTTTTTGCAAAAATTTCCCGATTAAAACGAAGTCGTAAAAGATTGAATTGTATTGTTTTATGAAATTTATTCAGGTAGATAATTATGGAAAAGAATGCTCCTGCCTGAGAAATAATGGTAGCGTATGCCACTCCTGAAATGCCCCACTCAAAAACAACCACAAAAAGCAGGTCGAGCAAAATATTCATGACAGTTGCGATGACCAAAAAATAAAGTGGTGTTTTGGAATCTCCCAGTCCGCGGAGGATAGCGCTTGTACCCTGAAAACCGAAGAAGAAAATAAAACCGTAAGCATACACATTAAAATATTCAACTGCTTGTGGGATAACTGATTCCGGTAAGTCTATCAATCTGAAAATATAAGTGCTGCCCAGGTTTCCGGCAATGCTAAGCAAAATTGAGGCTCCGAAAATGAAAAGGTACATAGTCTCGATGGCCTGTTGAACCTTAGTAATATTGCGGGCGCCATAGTATTGGGCAATAATTATTGTAGTTCCTGTTGCAATGCCAATGATTAACGAAATCAGTGTAAAAATCAGCGGAAAACTTGCTCCTACTGCTGCCAAGGCTTCATTTCCTAAATAGCGTCCAATAATAATGCTGTCGATGATATTGTACAACTGCTGGAAAACATTGCCAATCAGCATTGGGACAGTGAACATGAGTATTAGTTTGCCTTCTTTGCCTGTTGTCAGGTCGCGCATGTGCAGTAGTTTTCAAAAAGTGTCTGCAAAAGTAAACAATATTGAACATCAGCAGGTTTTGCATGCATTCTGCTGAGCATAACAAGCGTAAGCCTGATTTTGTTGTAGTTTTGCAGCAGTAAATCCGGGTAGTCGCTGCATGCAAATGCGGAGGAAAGTCGGGACAGCGCAGGGCGCCATACTTCCTAACGGGAAGGGCTTGAAGCAGAAATGCATTAGGTACAGCAAGTGCCACAGAAAACAAACCGCCATGCCTTTGGGCATGGTAAGGGTGAAAACGTGAGGTAAGAGCTCACGCCTTGTCCGGGCGACCGGGCAGGTGGGTAAACCTTATGGGCTGCAAGGCCAAATATACCGGCAATTCGGTTCGCCGATCAAGGGCTGCCCGTCCGGTGCCGGTGGGTAGGCCGCTGGAGGCTGGCAGCGATGCCAGTCCAAGATAAATGACTGCCGGATCAGAAAAATGAGCATTTTCTGATTGCACAGAATCCCGCTTACAGGATTTACAAAGCTCGGGGCTGCAATGCGCGCATTGCAGCCTTTTTGCAATATTTGCCAAACTAAGGCGTTTGCCACAATAAGTATTACGCTCGAAGTGATTAACAAAATTCACGATTCAGATATGAATTCTCATCGCTCTTTTTTCGTCGAAATCGTACCTTCGCAAACGGAAAAACACCTTAATATGCTGTATCGATTTATCCTGCTCATTTTTGCAGTAATATTCCTTTTGCCAATGCATGCTCATGCTCAAAAATCTTTGGCAGACTGGAATCCTCAACAATCCTTTCGCGAAGGAAGAGAGTTTTTTACGAACAAACAGTTTGGAGCAGCCCAAAAGCTTTTTGCTCAGTTGATTGGAGATTTGAATGATCCTAATAGTCAGCTCTTTATCGACTCGCGATATTATGAAGCTGCGAGTTCATACTACCTTGGCGAAGATGATGCTGCGGTTTTAATTACACGATTTGCAGATGATTATCCCGGAAGTAGCTGGATGCCAATTGTAAGTTTTTTTAAAGGTGGTTTGCTTTTTGACGACAGGAAATACGAAGATGCAATTATAGCTTTTGAAAAGACTGATCACGAAAGACTTAATGCAGATCAGCAGCATGAAATGAACTACAAAATGGCTTATGCCTTCCTTCAGAATGAAGAAATCGATAAGGCTTTGGTTTTGTTCGACCAAGTTTATGACGAAAAAGGGCAATATTCAAACGATGCTGCTTACTACAAAGCGCATATTCATTACCTGCGGCAGGAAGACCAACAAGCCCTTACATTGTTTAATAGTATTGCTAATGACCGAACTTATCGCAAACAAATACCGCTTTATATTTTGCAGATTCGCTACCGAAACGGCGAGCTTGATGAAGTACTAAAGCTGGGAGAGGAAGCCTACAAGGAAGCTGATTATCGGCGCAAACCCGAAATAGCTAAAAT
>JAGYNM010000060.1 GCA_018399335.1 Bacteroidales bacterium
CCGCTGGTAAGTATGGGAGGAACCTCAATCTGGTTCACGAGTTTATCAATCGGAATAATGTTAAGTGTTAGTAAAGATATTGCAAGAAAAGAAAAAGAAAAGGAGGAACTGATTCATCATGACGAAGAAGTTGAAGCGGTTTATAATTAGCGGAGGAGGAACCGGAGGACACATCTTTCCGGCTATTGCCATTGCCGATGCGCTACGCAGGCGAATGCCTGATGCACAAATTCAGTTTGTGGGCGCCAAAGGTCGTATGGAAATGCAACGTGTTCCTCAGGCTGGTTATGCTATTAACGGCTTATGGATCAGTGGATTTCAAAGAAGTGTCAGCCTGAAAAACTTCCTTTTTCCGCTTAAACTGATTTACAGTTTGTTCCGTGCCCGACAGTTACTCCAAAAGTTTAAGCCAGATTTGGTAATTGGAGTTGGCGGCTACGCGAGTGGTCCAACTTTACGTGCTGCTGTGCAATTGAGAATTCCTACCCTGATTCAGGAGCAAAATTCTTTTCCTGGTATAACAAATCGTCTTTTGGCTTCAAAGGTAAATGCCATCTGCACAGCTTATGATCGTATGGATAAATGGTTTCCGGCCGAAAAGACGGTTCTGACCGGAAATCCGCTAAGGAAGAATGCCGTTCAAACAGCAGGTAAAAGAGAAGACGCGTTAGATTTTTTCGAAATGGACGACTCACGACCTGTAGTTTTAGTAGTGGGGGGAAGTCAGGGAGCTATGGCTATCAACAAAGCTTTGGCAGCAAAGCTGGATCAGATGGCTCAATCTGATATTCAGCTCATCTGGCAAACTGGAAAAAATTATGAAGATGAAGCAAAGCAAATTGTGAAGCAGGCAAATTGGAAATCTTGTTATGTTACGCCTTTTATCGATCGGATGGATTTTGCCTATGCAGCTGCTGATCTGGTTGTTTCGCGAGCCGGAGCCATGGCTATTTCGGAGTTGGCTGTTGTGCAGAAAGCAGCAATTTTTGTTCCGCTTCCATCGGCTGCCGAAGATCACCAAACGAGCAATGCCCGTCGTCTTGTGCAAGCAGGAGCTGCTGAAATGATTGCAAATTCGGAAGCTGCAGATAAGCTTGTTCCAGCGATAATTGCATTAGCGTCGGATGATGCAAAATGCAGGCAAATGCAGCAAGCAATTGCGCGCTTTGCTTTGCCTGACGCAGATGAAGCGATAGTAGATGAAATAGAAAAATTAATGAAGCAATAAAATGAAGATAGAAACCGGAGACCGTATATTTTTCCTTGGCATTGGAGGCATTGGTATGAGTGCGCTGGCACGATATGCACGTATGCAGGGTGCTCTGGTTTCAGGATACGACCGCACGGCATCTGAAATCACTGATGAATTGCTTGCAGAAGGAATTCAGATTATTTTTGAGGATAATCCTGAATTATTGCCTGATCAGCTTGATCTTGTGGTGTATACACCTGCTATTCCGACCGACAACCGATTACTGGCCGAAGTTAAAAAACTGAATATCCACTTACTCAAAAGATCACAACTTTTAGGTGCACTTTCCGAATCTGAATATACAATCGCCATTGCCGGTACACATGGAAAAACATCTATTACTGCACTTACTGCATGGCTCCTTCATCAGGCAGGCATCAAAGTAACTGCCTTTATTGGTGGTATTGCGAAGAATTTTAACAGTAATCTGGTTCTCAACAAACGACCTGATGTTTTAATTGTTGAGGCAGACGAGTTTGATCGATCGTTTTTGTATCTGAGGGCTGATATGGCTGTGATCTCTGCCATCGAAGCGGATCACCTGGATATTTATGGCGACGCATCGTATTTACAAGACGCTTTTCAGGAGTTTGCCTGCCGTATGCCGAAAAATGGATTTTTGATTTTGCAGGAGGATCAAAAACTTGATTGTGAGGTGCATCTGGTGCGTTATGGCTTTTCGGAGCGATCAGCTGTTCGTGCTCAAAATATAGTAGTAATGCCTGATGGTCAACATTTTGATATCATTTTCCCTGATGATACCAGTATCAGGGCACTGTTGCCTTTAGCCGGAAAGCATAACCTGAGCAATGCACTTGCTGCGGCTTCCGTTGCCTGGATTAATCTCGTAACTCCTGAGATGATCGTAGCAGGATTGGCTTCTTTCAAAGGGATTAAAAGACGTTTCGATATTCGTGTTCAACAAAAACATTTTTATGTTGATGACTATGCGCATCATCCAACTGAAATAAATGCCTGTTTGCAGGCTGTTCGGTCATTGTTTCCCGAAAAGAAGATAACTGCTGTATTTCAGCCGCATTTGTACAGTCGCACCCGCGATTTTATGGGTGATTTTGCGCGAAGTTTGGAAGCTGTTGATGATCTTATCCTGTTGGATATTTATCCGGCCCGCGAACTGCCGATTCCAGGAGTTTCTTCCGAAAATTTGCTTCAAATGATTAACCTGACTGATAAGCAACTTGCACGGAAAGATCAGCTTTTAGAAATTATCGATCAGAAAAGGCCTGAAGTTTTGGTTACTATGGGTGCCGGGGATATAGACCGGTTTGTTAATCCACTCGAAAAAATGATTGGCCAATGGTAAAACGCATACTCACCATATCATTTTGGATACTCACCATAGCAGGTGTTTTGGTGCTTGCATTCCTGGCCCGTCAACATTACCGCAACAGTCCGGTTATTGGCCTTGATATCCAGATAACGCGAGGCCAGCAAGTTGGGTTTTTGAGTGAGGAAATGATTTCGAAGGTCGTTTATTCTTTATCAGATTCATTGAAAGGGAAGCGCATAAAAGACATTCGCATGGCAATGCTTGAATCTAAATTGCAGGAGAATCCCTGGATTTTGGATGTTGATGTAAGTGCTTCGTTAAGTGGTGTTTTGCAAGTTGTGGTCAAGGAACGGAAGCCTGTGCTCAGGGCTTATAACCGCAAAAATCAATCCTTATATATTGATGAGGATGGAGTGCTTTTTCCGATAAGTCGGGATTATGCAGCCAGGGTGCCAATCGTAAATGGCTACCTGAGTTTTCCGGCACTCGAAAATAGAACTGCTGATATGCTTGATTCTGCTTATCGCAACACCGAACTCAGGACGGTGTATCTGCTCAGCGAACAACTTCGTAATGACGAGTTTTTGGGTAGCCTGATCGATCAGATTTATATCAATAGCTTGGGTGAGTTGGAGTTGAGCCCTAAACTTGGAACTGCCAGCATTTTAATTGGTGATCTTAAGCATTTGGACGAAAAACTACTTCATTTAAAAGCTTTTTATGCGCAAAAAGGTCTCAGCTCCGAACTGGCCGAATACCGGCTGGTTAATTTAAAATTTAGAAATCAAATAGTTTGTACTAAAAGATAGAACCATGAAATCATCTGACATTATTGTAGGATTGGATATTGGAACCACAAAAATTGCTTGCCTTGTTGGCAGAAAGAATGAGAATGGTAAAATCGAAATTCTTGGTCATGGCAAAACTGAGTCAATAGGCGTTAAGCGTGGCGTAGTATCCAATATTGAAGACACGGTTAATTCCATTCGAAAGGCAGTTGATGAGGCTTCTGCGCGTTCTGGTGTCGATATCAAATATGTAAATGTTGGCATTGCAGGCCAGCACATTAAGAGTCTTCAGCATCGTGGAAGCTTAATTCGTGAGAATGGTGAAGAAGAGATCAATAAGCTCGAGATTGAGAAGCTGACTAACGATATGTACAAACTGAGCATGTCAGCCGGAGAGGAAATCATCGATGTTATTCCTCAGGAGTATATTGTTGATAATGAGCAGGGAATCAAACATCCGGTCGGGATGCTTGGAAGTAAGTTGGAGGCTAATTTTCATGTTATCATCGGACAAACTGCTGCTGCTAAAAATGTGCTAAAGTGTGTGAAACGTGCTGGTTTGGAAATGGTTGAGCTTATTCTCGAACCCATTGCTTCGGCGGAGGCTGTATTGGGCGATGATGAAAAAGAGGCTGGAGTTGTTTTGGTTGATATTGGTGGCGGAACTACAGATATTGCTATTTTTCACGACAGAATTATCCGGCACACTGCTGTGATTCCTTTTGGTGGCGATATCATTACCGAAGATATCCGCGAAGGCTGCACCATTATTAAAAAGCATGCCGAAGAAGTAAAAGTTAAATTTGGTTCATCACTTGCCAGCGAAAACAGAGATGATGAGGTTGTTTCCATTCCCGGAATCAGAGGGCGAGCTCCCAAGGAAATTTCCTTCCGCAACCTGGCTTCTATTATACAAGCCCGTTTGGAGGAAATTTTTGAGCATGTGCATTATGAGATCAAAAATTCCGGGTTCGAACGTAGGTTAATAGCGGGCATTGTACTCACCGGAGGCGGAGCAATGATGAAGCATATCGACCAGCTTGCTGCTTTTGTAACCGGAATGGACGTTCGTATTGGTTACCCCAACGAACACCTTGCAAAAGGAACTATCGAAGAGCTTGCCAGCCCTATGTATGCCACTGGTATTGGGTTGGTTATTGAAGGGATTTCCAGGCATCTGAATGAAGAAGAAATGGAAAAGTTGAAAGCGTCTTTTGACCCTTCGCAACCAAAACCCAAGCAAAAACAAACCTTGGATAAAAAGGGCAGCAATTATTTGGATAAAATTAAAAAGCTGTTCGATCGAGATTTAATTGAATAAAAAGCTATTAACCTTTTGTTGTTGAAAACTATCGCTAATTAATTTCATTACCACCATTCAAGTCAGTAATTTTAAAATTCTTAATACCATGCCAGAAATGTTAAAATTTGAACACCCAAAAGACCAGTCGAATATCATCAAAGTTATTGGTGTTGGAGGCGGCGGAAGCAATGCTGTTTCTCATATGTACCAACAGGGAATCAAGGGAGTAGACTTTATCTTATGCAATACTGATTCGCAGGCCTTGGATACCAGTCCCGTTCCTGTAAAAGTGCATCTTGGTAAGCGCGAACTTGGAGCCGGCAACATTCCGGCTGTTGGTCGTGAAGCAGCACTCGAAACCGTTGAGGAGATTAAAGGACTACTTGAGAACCACACAAAAATGCTGTTTATCACTGCCGGTATGGGTGGTGGAACAGGAACAGGTGCGGCGCCTGTGGTGGCTCAGGTTGCTCATGAGCTAGATATTTTAACCGTAGGCATCGTTACCCTGCCATTTGGTTTTGAAGGTCGTAAACGGCGTCAGCAGGCGCTCGAAGGTCTCGAAGAAATGCGCAAACATGTTGATACGCTGCTGATTATTTCAAATGATAAGTTGCGCGAAGAATACGGGAATATGAAGCTCACCGAGGCTTTTAAGAGGGCTGATGATGTGCTTACCATAGCGGCAAAAGGTATCGCTGAGATTATTACCGTTACAGGTTATATCAACGTCGACTTTGAAGATGTGAATACTGTTATGCGCAAAAGTGGCAAAGCTATAATGGGTTCAGCCAAAGCTGAAGGCGAAAACCGCGCACTTAAAGCAATTGAGGATGCAATGCGTTCACCTTTGCTCAACGATTCAAATATTGCCGGAGCAGAAAATATCTTGTTGTATATTACTTCCGGCGACGACGAAGTTTCGTTGGACGAAGTGCTTGAAATCACTGATTATATTCAGCAAACCTGCGGCAATACTGCTGAGGTAATCTGGGGAAATGGCAAGGATGATTCGCTTGGAAATAATATTGCTATCACCATTATCGCTACCGGATTTGATAATGAAGATGACATACCTATTGGTATGACTGGCCGAAAGGTTTCTGTTACAGATTTATATAGCAATAAAACTGTTTCCAGATCACCTCTGGGTAAAGAAACAAAAGCTGCCATTTCACCTAGCGACGGAAAAGTGATTCGTCATCATCTTCATGATGAAGACACTAGCAATGATGATGAACAAGCTGAATCAAAAAATGATTCTCCTGCCTCAGAAATGCCTGCTGATAATAGCATATTCAGTTTTGTGGACGAGAAGACCGAATCCAGACCTGCTGTAAAAGTTCATACGCTTGATGATGAAAAACCTGCATCAAACAAGCAAGACAATGAACTGCCATTTAGCGAGGAAGAAAAGCCTGCTGAAACTAAAGGTGTTGTGAATTCGAATCTAAAAGCAGAACAAAAAAGCAATAAAACAGAAGCTAATATTGATGTTGAAGAACATCAGACAGCTGGTAATATTGTGAAAGCCGAGGAGGTTGAGCAAAAAATGCCGGTTGATGAGCTTGATAGGAACTCGATGATACGGCAATCGCGGCTTAAAGCAATGAGTATGAAACTCCATTCAGCTCAGGGACTTGAGGAGCTTGAGCGTCAGCCTGCTTATTTGAGAAGAGGGACTAAACTGCAGGATGATACAACAGAAAATCCGGATAAGGAAGTTTCGCGCTATGCTTTAAACAGTGATGGAAAACAATCCGGACTTACAACAGGAAATAGTTTTTTGCACGACAATGTTGATTAAAATTGATAAGTTATGAGTCTTGAAGTTCTGATAAATGACGATTTGAAGCAGGCAATGCGCGAAAAAGACACCAAGAAATTGGCTGCTTTACGGGCTATAAAAGCTGCTTTGCTTTTGGAAAAAACAGGGAAAGATGTTAGTAGCGGAGAAATTCCGGAGTCTGTTGAAATTAAACTTTTACAAAAACTTGTGAAACAGCGGAGAGAATCAGAGGCTGTTTACAAGGAACAGAATCGACCTGAACTTGCTCAGGAAGAAGCCTATCAGGCTGAAATAATAGAAGCTTATCTTCCAAAGGCACTTTCAGAAGATGAACTGAAAGCAATAATTCAGGAGGTAATTACACTGACTGGAGCCAATTCGATAAAGGATATGGGAAAAGTAATGGGACAGGCTACAGCCAAAGTTGCTGGCAGAGCAGATAATCAAACGATCGCAAAAATCGTGAAGAGTCTGTTGGGAGTTTGAGTCATTTAGGGGCATAAAAAAACTGGCTTTCCATTTAGGTAAGCCAGTTTTTTTTGTTTCTGTCGATTTCTTATCCAAGCATAAGACGCTTGAAACCTGTAACAGTGAGGTCTTTGTCAACTTCAGACAAATATTGACGAACTGTTTTTTTGTTTTCGCGAACGAAATCCTGATTAAGGAGTGTGTTCTCGCGATAGAATTTATTCAACTTTCCTTTAGCAATTTTTTCGAGCATTTCTTCAGGCTTTCCTTCATTGCGTGCCTGTTCCATGCCAATTTCAATTTCACGCTGAATGATATCTTGCGGAACATCAGATTCTTCAACACCAACAGGATCCATGGCAGCAACCTGCATGGCCAGTTCGCGTCCGATTTGCGCCAGCTTTTCGTTGTTGTTTTGGTTTAATCCAACAACTGTTGCTAAACGGTTTCCCGGGTGAATATAAGTGGCAGTAAATGCAGCTTCGATAACTTCAAAAGCACCTACATCAATTTTTTCGCCAATTACACCTGTTTGATCTGTTATGGTTTCTTCAACTGTTCTTCCGTTGAGGTCTAATTTTTTAAGGCCTTCTACATCAGAAACTTTGTTAGCAATAGCCAGATCAAGAATGCTTTCGGTATATTTGATGAAGTCTTCGTTTTTAGCCACGAAATCAGTTTCACAATTGATCATCAGTACTGCACCGTAAGTATTATCTGCACTTGATTTTGCAAGTACTACACCGTCTTTAGCTTCGCGATCGGCTCTTTTGGCTGCAACTTTCTGGCCTTTTTTGCGAAGGATATCAACAGCTTGTTCCATATTGCCTTCGCTTTCAACCAAAGCCTTTTTGCAATCCATCATACCAGCACCGGTGAGCTTTCTTAATTCATTAACTTGAGCAGCAGTAATATTCATGAGTTTTGTTTATCAGGTTTATGAATGATTTATTTCTTTGTTACAGCCTTGCGAGGTCTTTTAGTACGTCCGCCATCTGCTGTTTTTTTGCCAGGTTTTTCTTTGCCATCCTGATCTTCGTCATCATCAGCAAATTTATTTTTGCTGTCGAAGCTTTCTTCTTCCTCTTCATGATCGTCATGGCTTTTCTCTTTTGCCATTTTTCTTTCGTTCAGGCCTTCTTCGATAGCTTGTGCAATTAAACGAACGATCAACGAAATTGACTTTGAAGCATCGTCATTTCCAGGAATTGGGAAATCAATCAGATTTGGGTTTGAGTTGGTATCAACGATAGCAAATGTTGGGATGTTGAGTTTGCGTGCTTCAGCAATAGCAATATTTTCTTTGATTACGTCAACAACAAACACAGCTGATGGAAGGCGATTCAGGTCGGCAATACTTCCGAGGTTCTTCTCGAGTTTTTCGCGCTCACGCTGAATTTGGAGGCGTTCTCTTTTTGACAGGTTGAGGTAAGAATCACTTACAGCAAGTTTGTCGATACTAGCCATTTTTCTAACTGCTTTGCGGATAGTTGCAAAGTTGGTTAACATACCACCGGGCCAGCGCTCAGTAACATAAGGCATGTTGATTTTGCTAATTTCCTCAGCAACGATATCTTTTGCCTGCTTTTTTGTAGCAACAAAAAGGATTTTTTTACCTGAACGAGCGAGCTGACGTGCAGCATTGGCAGCTTCTTCAAGTTTTACCTGAGTTTTGTAAAGGTCGATGATGTGGATTCCGTTACGCTCCATAAAAATATAAGGAGCCATATTAGGATTCCATTTTCTTTTTAGATGCCCAAAATGTACACCGGCATCTAGTAATTCTTCAAATGATACTCTTGACATAAAATTTTTGTTAAATGTTTACATTCACTAAATACAATTGCTGAGTAGTTCTTTCCAGAAGTCTCAGCAATTTGGATACTAAACACGATTGCAGGCGAGCTGAAGGTTTAGCGTTTACTGAACTGGAATTTCTTACGGGCTTTGGGTTGGCCTGGTTTTTTACGCTCAACCATACGTGGGTCGCGACGCATCAAACCTTTGGCTTTCAACACCGGGCGGTATTCAGGATCTATTTCGCACAATGCACGACTGATGGCCAAACGGGCTGCTTCTGCCTGTCCGTTGATGCCACCACCATCCAGGTTGATTTTTACATCATATTTACCAATATTATCGGTAAGCATGAAAGGTTGCTCTACAACATATTGTAAAATACCTGTTGGAAAATACTCCTTGTAATCCCGCTTATTTACCGTAATGCTACCGTTGCCATTTTTAAGATAAACACGGGCAACAGCAGTTTTCCTTCTGCCTAAAGCGTTGATAACTTCCATGATTAATTATTTGTATTGAATTTGAGTTCTTGAGGTTGCTGAGCTTCATGCTTGTGTTCTGTACCGGCATAAACATGCAGGTTGCGGAACAGTTCGGCTCCGAGCTTTGTCTTTGGGAGCATGCCTTTAACTGCATGTTCGATCACTGCAATAGGCTTACGCTCAAGTTGTTCTTTGATAGGACGCATACGTTGTCCACCCGGATAACCAGTGTGACGTACGTAATATTTCGTCTCCATTTTTTTGCCTGTTAATGCAATTTTTTCAGCATTAATAACAATTACATAATCACCACAATCACTGTGGGGAGTAAAGCTGGGTTTGTGCTTACCTCTTAAAATTTTTGCAATTTCTGAGGCCAGGCGACCCAGAATCTGTCCTTCAGCATCAACAACAAACCACTGCTTATTGGCATTCTCTTTGCTAACGCTTACAGTTTTGTAACTAAGTGTATTCATTTGACTTTTAATGTTTTCGTGTGTCTTTTGAGCACCTGCTTCTCCCAAAACGGGGTGCAAAAATAGAACTTAATTTTTGTTTGCACAAATTTATCCACATTAATTTGTTGATAGTTTTAGCTTTAAGCTTCGCCAGATCAGGATTGTTGCGGATTTATTGGGTTTGTTCGGAAATTTCAAGGCTTTTTACTGTGCACTGTAAGCTTCCCTTCGAGCCAGCCCATTCTGGCTTGTGGACGATTGTCAAACTCCGGAACAAAAGGTTTGATATCCAATAGAGGTGTTTCGTCCAGCATATCGGCATGATTAAAATATAGCCGATGTTCTTCAATTTTTACAATCTCCACAACCGACATTCCGATAGGGTTAGGCCGATGTGGGCTTCTGATAGCAAATATGCCATATTCCTGATCATCCAAAAACGGTTTTTGTTTGAGTTTAGGCGCATGGCTTTGATGAAACCAAAAAATCAAAATAGCGTGCGAGAACTTTTCCAGACCTTCGAGGCCGGCTGAGTAAGTTTCATTAAGTTCTGCAACGGCTAATAAACTGTTTTCGGCAAAAGCAGGTTGTATAGGCGTTCCTTTTAGATCAGTGTATTGTGTTCTTATTGTGCCAATTGGATGGATTTCCATGAACAAAGCCTTAATAATGAATAAGTTGTTTGCGATACATTTGAATGGTGTTATTAAGACCATAATATAATGAATCAGCGATCAATGCATGACCAATCGAAACTTCCAGTACTGTAGGGATTTGCTGAATAAAAAACGCAAGGTTATCCAGATTGAGGTCGTGGCCGGCATTTATTCCTAATCCAATTGAATTGGCAACCTCAGCAGCTTTGATAAAAGGTTCAATAGCAGCTGATTTATTCGTTTGAAAACCACTGGCATACGACTCGGTGTAAAGTTCAATACGGTCTGTTCTGGTATCAAGCGCATGCTTAACCATGTCAATATCTGGATCTACAAAAATAGAAGTTCTGATACCGGCTTCTTTAAATTGATTAATGATAGATCTGAGAAAATCTTTATACTTAATGGTGTTCCATCCATGATCTGAGGTGAGCTGGCCGGGTTCATCCGGAACAAGGGTAACCTGATGGGGTTTGTGTTTTAAAACCAGCTCAATGAATTCTGGTGTTGGATTGCCTTCAACATTGAATTCAGTGGTGATTAATGGTCTTAAAAGCTCAACATCTTTATAGGTGATGTGTCGCTGATCGGGTCGGGGATGCACTGTAATACCTTCGGCGCCATATTGTTCGCAATCGATGGCTGCTTGTTGAACATCTGGGATGTTTCCGCCTCTGGCGTTGCGAATTGTGGCTATTTTGTTGATATTGACACTGAGTTTTGTCATAGAATCCGGGTTTGCAGATTTGTGCTATTTAGTTGCAATAATGCTGCGAAATTACAAATTTAAACCACGCTATTTTGTGCAGGTTGCATTAGCTTGTTAAAGTTCAATGATTAAAAGCATATTCATTGTTGCGCAAAATACCTTGCTGCAATGTTGTTTGGAAGATAATTTTACTTTTACAGGATATTTTCAAAAAACGATAAGTATGCGCGTTGTTATTCAAAGGGTAAGCCAGGCTTATGTGGTAATTGACCAGCAAAAGAAAGCTGAAATAGGTCTTGGATTATTAATCTTGCTTGGTATTGAGCACGAGGATAGCGAAGAGGATGCGGATTGGATTTGCGCTAAATTGGCAAAACTCAGGGTTTTTGCCGATGCCGAAGGGCAAATGAACCTTGATATCCAAACTGTTGAAGGGGATTTTATTGTAGTTAGTCAGTTTACCTTGCATGCCAGCACAAAAAAAGGCAATCGGCCTTCTTATATCAGAGCTGCGCGGCCTGAGCAAGCTGTACCGCTTTATGAATATTTCATCCAAAAGCTAAAAGATATTTCCAAACGGGAAGTATTTACGGGTGAATTTGGTGCACATATGCATGTTGGACTTGTAAATGATGGTCCTGTGACGATTATAATTGATTCTGTCAATAAGGAATAGGGAGGTGAATTTGCAATCTATTCAAAACAAAATTGCTCGAAAATTGTCTTTGAAAATCAAAGTATAAAAGTAATTTCTTCGTAAAATATCAAAAATGCCAAATCCAGAACAGGAAGCTATTAGCATGAAACACCGGCGCAAAGCCGAAACGCTATTTTTAATCTTAGCGGCTTTGTTTGTTACGGCATTGGTTACTAGTAATTTGATTTTTCAAAAGTTTTTTTACTGGAATCCAATGGGGCTTTTCTACTTTGAGTTGAGTGTTGGCATTATTGCCTATCCGATAACTTTTTTAATTACAGATATTATTTCAGAAGTTTTTGGCCAAAAGCGAGCCAATAAGGTTGTTATTGCAGGTATTTTCGCCAGCTTTTTTGCTTTGCTGATTATCATCGTTTCCGACCTTGCTCCGGCAACTGAATGGTCACCTATAAGTGATAAGGAGTTTAGCAAAGCCTTTAGCTTCACCTATTTGGCTGTTGCTGCATCCTTGGCTGCTTATCTTTTTGCTCAGTTTCTGGATGTTCAGATTTTCCATTTCTGGAAACGCGTCACAAAAGGAAAACACCTTTGGCTGCGCAATAATTTTTCCACTTTTGCAAGCCAGTTTGTCGACACCTTCACCGTGCTGTTTTTGTTGAGTAGTTTTGGAATTCTTGAATGGAGTCTTTTTGGGAAACTCTTATTAAACGGGTTTTTATTTAAAGTTGTTTTTGCATTAATCGACACTCCATTTGCTTA
>JAGYNM010000061.1 GCA_018399335.1 Bacteroidales bacterium
TTACGCCAACGCGCGAGCTGGCCATCCAAATAGACGAAAGCTTTAAGGCTTACAGTAAATTCACAAATTTGAAACATACCGTCATTTTTGGCGGTGTTTCGCAAGTTCCTCAAGTAAGAGCATTGAGCCGTGGCGTTGAGGTGCTTGTGGCAACACCGGGTCGGCTGCTGGATCTGATTGGCCAGGGCTATATCAAATTGCACCACCTGGAAACCTTTGTGCTCGACGAAGCAGATCGCATGCTCGATATGGGCTTTATCCATGATGTGAAACGTGTGATTAACTATCTGCCAGCCAAACGACAAACGCTGTTTTTCTCAGCTACTATGTCGCCGGTAATTGAAAAACTGGCGCAATCAATGCTTAAAACCCCCGTTAAAGTGGAAGTAACACCTCCAACCTCAACGGTAGATAAAATTGAACAGCAACTTTTTCATACCAATAAAAAAGATAAACCGGCCTTGCTTCATCATTTGCTTGAGGAAAGGAATATTCCAACAGCGCTGGTATTTACCAGAACAAAACACGGAGCCAATCGCGTGGTGAAATACCTGCTGGGGATGCAGGTGAAATCAGCGGCCATACACGGCAATAAAAGTCAAACAGCCAGACAAGCTGCCCTCAGCGACTTTAAAAAAGGAAGCCTTCGCGTACTGGTTGCTACAGATATTGCTGCCAGAGGCATTGATATTGATGAGCTTACTCACGTTTTCAACTTTGACCTCCCCGATGTACCAGAAACCTATATCCATCGTATCGGACGCACAGGCAGAGCAGGACTCGAAGGTACAGCCATCGCATTCTGCGAGCAGGAAGAACGGGTAAATCTCCGCGACATCGAAAAGCTGATTGGCAAAAGGGTACCAGTAGTTCAAAATCATCCTTTCCCCTTTGATGGAAACCTTACGCAAAGCGCAAAACCTTCAAATGATAACAACCGGAATCAGCGCTCCTACAAACCAAAATTCCGGCAGCGCAGCGCTTCCTGACAAATCCTGCAAAAGCCTTACAACATCTTGTTGCACTATCAAGCCTTGCGGTGATTGGCAATAAAAAACGAAGGCACTACACCGGTTACCTTTTTAAAGGCTGCCGTAAAGGCACTTCGGCTTGTAAAACCACACTCCCGTGCCAGTGCCTCTTGTGTATGGCTGGCAACATAACCCGAGGTGATAAGTTTTACGGCTTCCTTTATCCGAAGCTCATTAATATAATTGGGGAAAGAGGTATTTAACTGGTTATTAATTGCTTGCGACAAATAGGTTCGGTTGGTTGCCAGCGCTTCGGCTACATCACCCAAACCAATTTTAGGGTTCAGAAAAGCACTTTCGTCCTGCATTAACTTCTCCAGTTGAATAATCAGCTCTTTTTCGCGATCATCATTGCCATTGACAGGCTCAGCAATAGCAGTGCTGACTTGCTTTTCGAGGCCTTTTACCGCCTTGGACTTATTCTCTTTGGCCAGGTATTGTTTTACGAGTGCTACCTTGGAGCGGTGCAAACGATAAGCCAGCAAGATAATGCTGAATAAAAGCATGGCAGCCACCGCCAGACTAATAAGCAGGGTGCGGTTATACTTTTTTGTCTTTGTGAGTTCAAGCCGCGTAAGGGCATGATTGCGATCAGACAGGATAATCATCGACTGTGCCAGGTTTTCATTGGCAGCAATTTCTCTTTCCAATTCGAGATGGAGTTTGTTGTAAAACAAAGCAGAATCATATTGCTTCTGAGCCTCAAAAACCCTGCTCAACAAGGCATATTTTTCTGATAAGCTGATAGTTGTATTGCCGGAGGATGCATCAGCATTTTGCCATTCCTGCAGCTTTTTTCTGGCTGAAGCAAAATCCATTTGATGGTATAATACATTGGCTTGCTGCCACAATAGCTCCTTCCATACAGCTCCGTCAAGAACATTTTGCGGGTAGGAGGCAATATCGGCCATAAACTTTTCAGCTTGCCTGATGCTGTCTTGTGCCAGGGCTGTCTCAGCCAGTTTGGCTTTGATGTAGGCCAGTGTGTTGAAGCGATAATCCGCCTGCAAATGCGTCTCTGCCAACTGCAACGAACGCCTGAACCAGCTTTTGGCTTCCGCAGTATTATTTTGATTCAAAGCAATCTGCCCAAGATTGTTCATCAATACATAAGGACGGTAATGGTTCCAGTTGCCTGTTTTTTGATACTGCGCCAAAAGCTGTTGGTAAATCTTGGTTGCCTCAACATAAAGTCCGGCATAATAATAGATATCCCCCATCAAATTGATGATATTGCGGTAACCTTCTGCAGACCAGTCCGCAGGCGTAAGGTCCCTGTAATTGAGCAGGTAAAACATAGCCGAATCATACCTTTTTTGAGCCAGAAAGTAATTTGCCCGGCTGTATTCCACCAAACAGACGCCATCAAAATCATTGATCCGCCTGGCCAATGATTCCGCTTCCTCTAACAGTCCTTCTTCAGTATCCAGGGTATGCATTTTGCGAAACACCAGGGAGTGCACATGAGCGCTATTGTCTTTTTGCTCGCTAAGCTCAAAAAGATACCCTGCCAATGCTGTTCTGTCAGCTGCATTATTCATTAATTTGATCGAATCGTACAACTTAGCCACTTTATCTCTGAATTCCTGGCCTTGAAACTGCAACAGTTGTTTTTCCGTTAAAGCATCAAATTTTGGTTGCGCAAAGAGCTGATTAAATGAACTATAAGCAAACAACAGAAGATAGCTGACAAGTAGTACTTTTAAACTGTATGTGGATGTGTTTTTATACAAAGCTGTTCTGATTTATCAATTGAAACAACATGGCGGGGTAAAAATAAGACGTTTTACTTAAAAATGTCGGAAATTTAACTGTGAAAAATGCTGAAGACAGGTGAAAATCTAATACCAGCATTGGTTCTTTTCAAGAATAGCAAACCAAAATCTTTGACAAATGAAACAATTATTACTCCTTTTACTGGCAACAACACTATTGTTCTCCAAAATAACTCAGGCTCAAAATAATGCCCTGCAGTTTGACGGAACTTCTTCAGAATACGTGTCAGTACCCGATAACAGTTCGCTTGACCTGTCATCTGCCATGACCCTTGAGTTTTGGGTGTATCTTTCAGGCACTGACGGCAAAGTAGTAATATCTAAATCGAATAGTGATGCTGATGAGAATTTCAGGATTTTTATCAAGCAAGCGGATAATCAAATTTATTTTGATTATGGCAACGAAACGCAATATGCACAAACCAATGAATTCACACTGAATTTATCTACCTGGTATCATATGGCTTTTTCAGTATCCGCAGGAAATCCCGGAAAGATTTACGTGAACGGAGTTGAAGCTACTACCTATAATCCTGCCGTAGCCAATGCACCTACACCAA
Organism: Bacteroidales bacterium; assembly: GCA_018399335.1. GTDB lineage: Bacteria > Bacteroidota > Bacteroidia > Bacteroidales > F082 > UBA5536. The sequence continues at coordinate 3,367 of JAGYNM010000061.1, forward strand.
TTCCAACAAATACCCATGCCATGGAAATTGGAGGATGTACTGCATATGCATCATATTTTGCAGGAAAGCTTGATGAAGTCCGCATTTGGAACGACATTCGCACCAAAGACGAAATTCGCCAAAATATGTATCGGGAATTGCCTGATCCTGCCGCTGAATCCAACCTTGTGGCCTATTATAAGTTGAATTCAATCAGTGGCACAAACGCAACAGATTCCAAAGCAAGTAACACAGGAACCCTGACCAATATGGCCGGCTTGTGAATGGCAAACCTCTCCGGCGATGTTTGGGCCGAAAAATGCACTGGATTTTGACGGTAATGATTATGTTAGCATAAACTCGGTAATGATCTGGGAAAAACAAATGTAACCATTGAATCATGGGTATATCTTTCTGATGCCAATAGATATGGAACTATTGCGCGATTGGGCAAGCACGATTATGGATTTGGAATTGGCGTGGGCAATATGGTTCAACTCGACGTGACGGCAATGAATTAATCGTAATAGATGCGGTTGGTGGTTAAACCAATGTAAATATTGGCACAGGATGGCACCATGTTGCTTTTAGCATAGGGGCAAGTAATGATGTAAACATCTATCTGGATGGGATGAATGTTTATACGGAAGCATCCTTTGGCATTTCGGCTCGTACCCTATAGCCCCTTCTTATATTGGTGCTGCAGATCAAAATAACAGGAAGTTTCGGTGGAAAAATCGATGAGTTCAGTATTGGACGCGTAGAACAGCTACCGAAATACGGGAAAACATGTGCAAAAAACCTGACAGGAAATGAGGACAACCTCGTGGCCTACTATTCATTCGACAACATCAGGCACAATTTTGCAGGATTTTACCGGGAATAAATGATAACACACTAAGTAATATGGATAATTCCGACTGGGTACCTTCCTCGGCTTTTAATACCTGGCTCAACACATCTTCGTCTTCATGGTCAACCATCACCAACTGGAGTCTCGAAGTAAACCACTGGCAACAGACAATGTAGAGGATTTTTAGTTACGGGTGGTAGTGCTCCGGTTTTTACTTACGGAGATGAAGCAGAAGCCAAGAATATGGTAGTTGCCATGACAGACGGTGGAGTATTGGCGGCTATTTGGGTATTACCGGGAATCTTATTGCGGAAAACAACATTGACCTGAATGGACAGACCATCACTTTAGGAAGCTCAGGAACATTGATTGAAGATGCCGGGCGCATCTATGGAAGTAGCGGAAACATCACCACAACACGCTCCCTGAGCAATCTCAGTGCAGAAAATGTTGCCGGCCTAGGCGCACAGATCACCACCTCTGCCAATATGGGCAGTACCACGATCACTGAACACATTCAGCTATTCATCTCCTGCAAGCATTGCCAGAAGATTTGATATCTCTCCTTCCAACAATTCAGATTAAATGCCACCTTGGTTTTCATTATGATGACAGTGAATTAAATGGCTTGGCAGAATCCTATCTCGAACTTAGTAAATCAACAGATGGAGGAACCAATTGGGTGACAAGCAGATGTCAATACATTTGTCAATACCATAGTGCTGACCGGAATTAGTGCCTTTTCATCCTGGACAGCCATGGAATCGGAAGATGTTACTCCACCTGTTCTTGAAACCCAAAATCCAGAAGCCAAAGCTATATTTTCAGGCACTACCGCCATTCGATTGCTCCAAATACCACAGTTACCACAGGAACAACCCTTGTAAAGCGCCACCCGTTTCCATTTCTCCGATTGTGGAAGGGATCGGCATGTCCGTAAGCAATCTGCCGGAAGGATTGTCATCAGGGTGGGTTGAGTACAACCAAATCGACTATTAGCGGAACAGAGATCGGCCTCTGACTACCAAATTGCTTTGCGAAATGTTGTCGAATCAACAGCGATCTTCTGATGGAATCGACCGTTGATTTTATTCTTGGTGATGGTGTTGGTTTAGTGATAGAAGGAGAGCAACATTTTTATGAAGTGGTTTATGAATCTGGAGAAATCACATGGACAAATGCCCGCGCTGCCGCTTTAGCCGGTCGCTTTGGTCTTGCTCAGGGCTGTTTGGCAACCATAACTACAATCGGAAAATGAATACCTTTCGGAAAAATATCACAAGACACATGGATTGGAGCTAATGATGCTGGCAACGAGGTGTTTGGAAATGGATCGATGGTCCGGAAACTGGCGTCCAATTTTGGCAGGGTCTTCTTCCGGAAGCTCTGTTGGTGGACGTTATAATAACTGGGCATCTGGTGGAGCTGGAAAATAACGCATTTGGTACAGAAAACTATGCTCATATGTATTGTCAGGAGAACTTCCCTGGTAAATGGAATGATTATAATGACAGTTGGGGTGTTAAATTGCTACATTGTAGAATATGGTGGTGATGGAAGTACATTTACCACCATTGATGATGCCACCATTAATGTGGAGGGTAATAATACTTGGACTGGATCTACGAGCAGCGATTGGAATATCGGCTCCAACTGGAGTGCCGGTTCAGTACCGTTAATCTCAGAAGACGTTATAATCCCAGATGTAGCTACCAAACCTTTGATAAATACGGGTGTTGGTGCTTCTTGTAATGACCTCACCATCAACAGTGGCGCCAGCTAACCATCAAAGCACCTCCAGCGGAACGGGATCGCTTATTATCAATGGAGACCTAAGCAATTCCGGCATCATCACATCACAATGCTACCTTACAGGCGCAGCCCAATCGCGGCATATGATAAGCGGTCCGGCAGTGGTGGATATTAGCGATAATGGCTGGAATCCGGGCGGTGATGATGATTTTTATGCGTGGAAGGAAACATCACCAGGGGTGTGGGTTAACTATAAAAACTCAAGCACTTCTCCAACATTTGTGGAAGTAAATGGCAGTGATAACTTTGTATCGGAAAAGGCTATCTGGTGGCCTACAATACTGCAAATCCAACTAAAAGTTTCACAGGAACATTAAACACAGGCAGTAAAACGTTTCCTCTTGCAAATACAGCATCAGGCAAAGACTGGACATATGTTTCAGGTTGGAATCTTATGGGAAATCCTTATTCCTCTTCAATAGATTGGAACCTGGCTACAGGAGGAACTACAGTTTCAGGATGAATATGCTTATTTTTACGACCCCAATGAAGCGGTGGTTCATTTGTTTATGTAAATGGCGCTAGTGCCAATGCCTATATTCCTCCTCATCAGGGATTCTTTGTGCTGGCAGAACAAGCCGCCAATGGACAAAACTTTACCTTTACCAAGGCCATGCAAACCCATGGTGATGGTGCAAATGTTTATAAAAGCAAGGAGGAGAATAAACTAACCCTGCTGCTGTCATCAGACAATTATTACGACAAAACACGGCTTTGTCAGGTTGATGCCAGCGACTGGGGCAGAGATCGTTATGATGCCATCAAGATGTTCAGCTACAATAGTGAGATACCACAAATATTCAGTCTGTCGGCGGATGGTGTTTCTCTGGCTGTTAACAGCATTCCATCAGCCGCAGCAGGTGAAGCTGTGGCCTTGGGCATGTTGTTTCCGGCTGAGGCGCTTATACCATCAGTCTGCAACAAAACGACGAATCGCTTGCCCCTGCTGTCTCAACTTCCTGGAAGATCGCTTATTGGGAATATTTCACAAGCTTTCTGAACAGGCTTATGCTTACTACTGCGAGTGCAGGTGAAGTAACAGATCGTTTCTACCTTCATTTTGGCATGCTCGATCTTCCCGAAAACAGCCTTACTTCAAGGTGCTCATCTGGCAGCAGGGGTAATATTATAAAGTTAACCGGCTTAGATGAATTTACACAACTCCAGCTTTTTTGATATCAATGGCAGACTAATGCTGAACACCAGCCTTAATCCTGCTGACCAGCATCAGTTTGCTGCGCCTAAAACTGCTGGTGTGTATGTGGTCAGGCTTATGGGGTACTAATCAAATGATTACTGAAAAAGTTGTTACCTACTAACAGTTACTTAAAGACAAAAACAGATTGAAAACCATTAAAAATAATACGATCATGAAAGCATCAATAAAAATACTCATCCTCATACTATTAGCACTCAATTCCTCACTTCTTTTCGCGCAGGGCGCTACCACCGCCGCCGCCATCCGGATCATGGAAGCGGAATAAACCAGCCCCGCTAATGGCGGCGGAGGCGCTCCCCATTGGCTCGGCCTTGGAATTTTGCTGGCGCTGGGGCGGCCTATGGCGGAAGAAGGTGTGGGATTACAGGAGGGAAGGTGGAGAGTGAAGACACCCAGTCTTTAAAATGTGGTTATTAATTTGTCTGTACATTAAGTCGTGCGCTTGCGCTTTAAGGTTCGAGGGCAAGGATTTGCAAGGAATGAATGTCAGGAGTCCCGAAATTCCGGGATGACTGTCGTGAATGACAGCAACATACCATCAGACTTTAAAAGACAAGCACTAATTATTTAAGCCTTATCTTCATCTATATTACCTTAGTCATGCTTTATTGCTGATAATTCTATTGACCAGGATTGGAAAATCAACATTAAATAGTATTTTTACACGTGATTCTACTTATTTGGTGTTGCAACTGGAGATACGCAAATGTTTAAAGCTGTTTTTCAAATTCTACTCCTGTTTTTTTGGATTTTAAGTTCCTGTGATACAAGCAATAATAATGCTGTTCAAGATGAAGCATCAGAAATCCAAAGCTTTGGCGCTTTGGAGTACGCTCCTGAGTTTGAAAAAACTGCCAGGGAATATCAAAACTATCAAAAACTTAAGATTCTTTTCGATTCGCTTGGCTATTTTGAGACTGACGAAAATCATACAGCCGTAAGGCGTATAAGAATTGAACTGGCTAATCTGCTGCGTCAAACCGGAAATTATAGCTATGGTATTGATTTTCTGAAAACAAATCTTTTGTCAGAAAATCCAGAAATACTGCAAGAGGTTAAAGGTCAAACTTTTAACGGGCTTTCGGCCATTTATTTTGAGTTATATATGCATCAGCAGCAAACAGCTTATCTGGATTCCTGCTGGCATTATGCAGAAAAATCCTATGCCATTGCAATGCAAACCAATTCAGTTAAACTCAAAGTGGATGCCCTTACGCTAAAAGGAGCTGTTTTATTGCATCAAAGTGATTACCCGGCAGCCGAGACACTGCTGGATGAAGCTTATCACATCAGTGTGAAACATTTACCAGAACCGCCATTGGCTATTATGACAAACCTTGCCTGGGCAGCATTAAATACCGAAGATTTTGAATCGGCAATGCGCTGGACTGATCAATGCCTTGCTGCTGCCCAAAAAGCAAATAGTCCTGTTTTTATTGGCACCTCACTTAAAATCAAAGCAGCTATTTACGAAGCACAAGGGATGCATGAAAAGGCGACTAAAGCAAGGCAACAATTGAAGGAACATCAGGAACAGGACGACATCTTGTTTCAATCGCTGATGATGAAAGAGCTTGTTGTACAACAAGAAATGAAAAATTACAAACGGACAATGTTAGGATTGTACGAAGAAAAATATTTCCTGATTCGTCTTACTTTTCTGCTCATTTTCATCAGCGTTGTCCTTGTTGTTGTGTCGTTAGGTGTTTACAAACTGTTGCGTCAACAAAAACGCCTACGGGAAAAAGAGCGCGAACTCACCCTGTCCCGTCAAAAAGAAGATGCCCTTAAAATTGAAAATGCCGCCCTGGAACTGGCAGCCAAAGAGGCTGAACAACAAACCCTGGAAGCCAAACTCGAACTACAAGATCAGGAATTGATCTATCAATCGCTTAAACAGATATACTACAGTCAGTTAACAAATACAATAAAAGATAAACTCGGGCCCTTTCAGTTTAAATTAAGCCGGAAAAAAGATCAGGAAATCTTTGAAAATGCGCTTGAAGAGGTTTGTCGTGAAGCATCGCATGATCCATTGGCCGAATTTGAGCAAATATTTTTACAGATGCACAGGGGCTTTTATGAAAAAATCACTGAAATTAATCCCGATATCAGCCGAAGCGAATTGCAATTATGTGCCTTGTTAAGAATGAATTTACCTTCCAAAGAAATTGCTTCTCTTTTGTTTTTATCGCTTTCGACCGTTGACCAAAAAAGACACCAAATCAGAAAAAAACTGGGTTTGGAGTCCAATCAAAACCTGAATAACTTTCTCATAAACATATAGCAGTACCAGCAAATGGAAACACCTGATTTTAGTTCTTACAGCTTGCTCATTGCCGAAGACAATGAGCAGAATTACCGCTTTTTTGAACTGGCACTTAAAGCAACAGGCTTAAAACTTATGCGTGCATCTACCGGTACCGAGGCTATCAGCATGTGTCAGCAACATCATTTTGATTTGGTTTTAATGGATGCTATGATGCCTGAGCTTACCGGTTTTGAAGCCACCAAAAAAATCAAAGCAGCATTTCCGGCTTTGCCTGTAATCATGCTCACCGCTTATGCCACTCCCAGTTCTATCCGCGAGGCCGTGAGTGCCGGCTGCAACGACTATATGGCCAAGCCAATCACTAAAACCATCCTCTTCAGCTATATTCATAAGTGGTTGATTGGCACTTCGGCTAGCTGAGGTTCAGTATTTTAAAAATTTAAGGCAGGTTTTTTTAGCTTATCCTCTATACAATCAAAAAAAAGCCGAGGCACCAACACCAAATGTTTAGCAAATAATGCTGTTTGATAAGGTAAAACTTTTGATCTCTCCACAGCCATCGGAGGTGCAAAACACTAACATGCTCATGTTACAGGCTTAAATTCTGGTTTCATTTTTTACATTTTAACACAAAACACTTTGCACGAGGGCATTATTTGGCTTGTTTTAATACCTTCTGCTTTTCTTTAAAAATATGCTATTCTATTGTAAATCAATGTTTTGTTTCCTATTCAATTCGTACGCTTTCAGGCTGATTATTTGATTATTTTAGTTTAAATTACTGTTAATCTGTTAGTTATACTTTCTAATGAAGAATAACTAAAGATATTTGGCTACTGATTTGCTTGACTAACAGCAGTTTGACTTCCTACCTTGCCATTCGAAATCATAAGCCAATTTTATGACCGGTAAACTAAGTATTTTAATTTACAGCCAACAGGAACTACTATTCAAAATGCTTGACAAGCAACGTCACGATTTCAACGACTTACTGCTTTTTCCTATAAAGCAATCCGAATCAGCGCTCCTCTTTCTAAAAGATACATCAATGTACCCGTTGATTATTGTGGCTGATGAAAGTGCAGATATATGGGTTTTGAAAAATACTTTACAAAGTTTAAAACATCATGGGAAGCATGTTTTTGCCCTCTATACCGGAACTTTCAGTTCAAAAAGCCTGGCCATGAGCTTTGCTTGTGGTTTTGATGAGTTTTTGGCTGCTCCGGTCAGTCTCCATCATATTATTCAGCTGGCGTCAAAAAAAGGGCTGGCGTCAGACATCAAACAGCATTTTAACACAACAAATATCGAAAATTAATAAACATTTGTCTTATGAAAAAATCTATAATCATTACTTTAATCCTGCTTTCAGCTTCATGGATGCTCAAGGCTCAAACCTATAGCGGGGGCTCAGGAACTGAAGGTGATCCTTTTCAGATTGCTACCAAGGCTGATTTGAAATACCTTTCGGATAATGATACTCATTATGATGGATATTACTTTAAGCAAACAGCCGATATTTATTTTGAAGCCTCTGATTTTCAGAGCGGAGGTGATTTTTATTATAGTGGTTCAGGTTTTCTGCCAATTGGAGGAGGTAGTGGAGCAACAAGAAGACAGTTCAAAAGCTCGTATGATGGCAATAATAAAGTAATTGATGGCATATATATGAATCGCTCAGAAGATGATGCCGGTTTTTTTGGGGAAATTATGGAATTACAACAGACTGTTGAGCCTTGGGCTATTTTGCATATACCTACCATTGAAAATGTAACACTAACAAATGTAAACATAACCAATAGCGGGTCGTTAACCGGTGGTTTGGTAGGGCAGTTTTTTCAAGGAACCATATCCAATTGCTTTGTTTCCGGAAGTGTTACAGGTACTAAAGTGGGTGGTTTAGTTGGACAGTCTGAAGGGGGAACAACAATTCAAGAGTCAAAAAACAGTGCTACTGTTTCCGGGACAAATAGTGTTGGCGGTTTAATTGGATATGCAGGAGATAAAGTAATACGTTGTTACAATACAGGCAATGTTTCGGGTCAGGGAGATGTTGGTGGCTTTGTTGGAACTGTAGGGAGGGATGCCGCAATTTATGACTGCTATTCTAAAGGCGATGTGAACCGAACAAGCGGAGCAACATCAACCAATATAGGTGGTTTTGCTGGGAGGGTAGTATACGATTATATGATGGAGACGGGAGGACTTGTATACAATTGCTACAGTTTAGGAAACGTAAATTATATTAATGCTTCAAACCCAACCAATAAAGGTTTTTCTGGAAGTACTACAGGTGAATTTAGTAGTAATTATTTCGATAGTGATGTTTCCAACCAGTCATCAGCCACGGGAGCCACAGCCAAAACAACCACCCAAATGAAAACCCAAAGCACTTTTACTGGCTGGGATTTTACAAATATTTGGGAAATAATTGGCGGCAATGGAGCTAATTATCCAACATTAAGAGACAATCCTGAACAAAGCGAAGTAACAACCCCTACCACTCAAGCTAGTAGTTTAGTTTTCAGCAGTGTGCAAACCAATCAAATAACTGTTAGTTGGACAAGCGGAGATGGCACAAACCGAGTCGTTTTTGCCAAACAAGCCAATACCGGCACAACTTCCCCTGTTGATAACACAACTTATACCGCAAATACAAGCTTTGGCAGCGGCACCGAAATAGCCACCGGCTGGTATTGTGTTTATAACGGAAGTGGTACAAGTGTAACAGTAACAAACCTTACTGCTGAAACTGATTACATTTTCCAGGTATTTGAATACAATGGCGGAGCAGGTGAAGAGCTTTACTTAACGGCA
>JAGYNM010000062.1 GCA_018399335.1 Bacteroidales bacterium
TAAATTACCACTATGGACAACCTTGATTATAACAACGCAACCACCTGGGAAAAAATTAAATATTCCTTCAGGTCGTGGCGCTATATCGGAGTAGGCAAATCATTGCTAATCTGGTTTTTGGCTATTTCTATTGTTCCGCTGGCATCTATAAGTTTTATCAATTTTTTAAATGCCTATCACGGACTTACTATTGTTGCCGAAAAGTCGTTAAACACTACCTCCCAGCTCAGGGTTGCCTATATCAACACTTTTTTCAACGAAATAGTTGATTTTTTGGAACTTAACAGTCGTCAGCGTAACGACATGGACTTTATTAAAACACTTGATTCAGCCTGGAAAAAGAGTAACGCAGAACTTAATGATTTCATTCAAAACAAAGAATGGATGCAGATTACCGCTGAGCACAGAGATGAATTTAAAGATCTGGCAAAGAAAAACGGTTATCACGACATTTATTTCATGGATAATAAAGGAAATATTCTGTTTAGCCTGCGCGAAGAAGCTGATCTGGGTACAAATCTTTTTACGGGGCCATATCGTTTCACGAAATTTGCCAATGCAACAAGAGATGCGATAGAAAACAAAACCTTACAGTTTTCTGATCTGGAGTTTTATGAGCCTTCGTTCAATATCATTACCGGACATTTTGTGCAGCCAGTTGTTGGCACTAACGATAGCCTCATCGGTATGATTGCGCTGCAAATAACCATGGGTCGCATCAATCAGATCATCCAGCAAGATGCCGGCTACGGTGAAACTGGTCAGGCTTATATTGTTGGAAACGACCGACTTTTGCGTTCATCCATGCGTTTTAGCGATGATGATGTGATCATGCGCATGAGTATCAACAATACAAAAATCTCTGATTGGCTTTTTTATCTGCGCAATCGCAATAACCGGCAGGCACTCGAAGAACGAGAACTTGAGCGCGAAAAAGTTTCATCTTACGACTCTGACGAAACAGGAAAATATGTGCTGGGAATTTTTCGAAACCTTGACGTGCTTGAACCAATGGGCGTGAATTGGGTTTTGGTAGAGGAAATTGAGCATAACGAAGCTTTTGCCTATGCCCGAAAATTATCAGATATCGTAAAGTTGTCCTTCATCATTACTATAATCCTCGTCTTTTTTACTTCGATTTTAGTTACACGTTGGTTTGTAAATCCGATCAAACAATTATCGTCTTGGGCAAAAGAAGTTGCAGTAGGCAAGGTTTCGCGCAAGCAAATCAAGGCCCCAAGGAATGAAATTGGCGAAATGGTCAGTACTTTTAACCGATTGGTTGATTCGCTCGAAAGCTATGCAAATGTTGCCAGACTTATGGCCAAAGGCGATTATACCGAAAAAGTTGAAGTAACTAATGATGAAGACCTTTTGGGTACTTCTATGAATCAATTGGTTGAAAGCCTGAAACAGGTTGTTGATCAGGCTAATCGTATTGCAAAAGGTGATTACAGCGTAACAGTTGTTCCGCGCAGCGACAAAGACACCCTTAATGTTGCATTGTATCAAATGACGCGCACCCTGGCCCAAAATGCAGAAGAAAACAGCAACCAAAACTGGCTCAAGAGCGGCATTAACGAACTTGATTCAGGATTGAGCGGACAACCTGACGCACAAAAACTTGCAGCTTCTATAATCAATTTTACCTGTAGGTATTTAGAAGCAAACCTGGGCATCATCTACCTGATCAACGAACAAGAAAATCGCTACGATCTAAAAGCTACTTTTGCTTTGGATCCTGACGATGACAGACTCAAAAAACATTTCACCACAAAAGAAGGCCTGATTGGACAAGTTGCTAAAGATCAGCAATTACTGATTGTTGAAGATCAGAAAAATAAAAAAGAAATTGAGCTGGGATCCGGAAAATTACACCCCGTTCAGTACGTTTTGTGTCCACTGGTTCACGAAGGCAAAACATTTGGAGTAATTGAATATGCTATGCTTCAAAGCTTTACGCCGCTTAAACAAAGCTTTTTGCAGCTTGCAAGCACCAATATTGCCATCGCTGTGAAAACAGTGATAGCAGCCGAAACCGTTAAAAAGCTGTTAAGCCAAACACAGGAACAAGCCAACGAACTTGCCGTGCAACAGGAAGAATTAAGGCAAGCCAACGAAGAACTTCAGGAACAGACCAATGCTTTAAAAGTGTCGGAAGAAAACCTGCAGGCACAACAAGAGGAGCTCAAAGTGACTAACGAAGAACTGGAAGAACGCACCAAAGCCCTCGAAATGCAACGGGATGCTATCCGCGAAAAAAATCTTGAACTGGAAAAAGCCCGCAACGAGATTGAACAAAAAGCTCATGACCTTGCACAGGCATCACAATATAAATCTGAATTTCTTGCCAATATGTCGCATGAGCTGCGTACACCGCTCAACAGTATTTTGGTGCTTTCGCAGTTACTGGCCGAAAACAAGAAAAAACATCTCGATGATAAAGAACTTGAGTATGCCCGTACTATTAATGGCTCGGGAAGCGATTTGCTTGAACTGATTAATGAAATTCTGGATTTAAGCAAAGTCGAGTCAGGCAAGATTGAACTTTATATCGAGCAAATGTATCTCGAAGACTTGTCGCATTTCATTAAAAAAAGCTTTGAACCTGTGGCTGCCAAAAAAGGCCTCGAACTATTTGTTTCTATTTCCAAAGGTTTGCCAAATACTGTACGTACTGATATCCAACGGTTTCAGCAGATCATAAAAAATCTTTATTCCAACGCTATCAAATTTACGCATGAAGGCAGCATAACGCTTAATGTGTTTAGACCGGATAAAGATTTCATTTTCAAAAATGACCGTTTAACTCCTGAATCAGCAATAGCCTTTACGGTTACTGATACTGGAATCGGCATTCCGGAAGACAAATTGCAGGAAATTTTTGAAGCCTTCAAGCAAGCCGACGGAACAACAAGTCGCAAATATGGTGGAACAGGACTAGGTTTAAGCATCTCGAAAGGCTTTTCAGAACTTCTGGGAGGTGAAATTCATGTGGAAAGTAAGGAAGGTGAAGGCACATCATTTACCGTCATCATTCCTGAAAAATATGAAAGCCCTGACGAATCGGGAATAGAAAAACAGCCTGCAAATAGTATTAGTGAAGAAAAGCCGGGGAAAACTGAAAAATCTGATAAAGAAGAAACAGCCTTACAAAAGTCCGTTGAAAAGAAAAAACAAGAACTGAAAACTTTTGAAGAGACTAACGACGACCGCAATGCTATCCTCGATGGTGATATGGTTTTGCTTATCATCGACGACGACAAAAACTTCACGAGATTGTTGCACGATTTAGCCCACGAGCATCGCTTTAAATGTATCATAGCACATGATGGCGAGGCAGGTTTGCATTTTGCCGATTTCTATACGCCACACGCCATAATCCTCGACATTGGACTTCCCGGCATTGATGGATATGAGGTGATGCAGCGATTAAAGAAAAATCCGCGGACACGACATATTCCAGTACATTATGTTTCGGCTGCCGACAAGTCGATCGAGCACTTAAAACAGGGTGCAATCGGATATCTGAGTAAACCAGTAAATAAAGAAGATCTGGATAAAGTATTTGATTATCTGGAGCGTATCGTCACTAATCCACTCAAACGCCTTATCGTGGTGGAGGATGAAGAATCCATGCGCAAGAGTATTTCTAATCTGATGGAAGGCGATAATATCGAAATTGTAGCCGTGAGCTCAGGCGAAGATGCCTTGGAAGAAATCGGCAAAAAACAATTCGATTGCATGATCCTCGATCTTGGATTAAAAAATATGTCTGGCTTTGATTTGCTTGATACCTTAAATCTCAAGCATCCTGATATTGAACTTCCGGTAGTAGTTTATACCGCGCGTGAATTAAGCGAGAAAGAAGACCTGAAACTACAGCAATATGCCAGCAGCATCATTTTGAAAGGAGCCCGCAGTTTTGAGCGCCTGCTTTCTGAAACGACGCTTTTCCTGCATCAGGTTGAAAGCAAACTATCAGACAAAAAACAGGAAATGCTCCGAAAAATCCAGCCGCGTGAAGATGTGCTGCAAGGCAAAACGGTGTTAATAGTTGATGATGATATGCGTAATGTTTTTGCGCTTACAAGTGTACTCGAAAGTTACGACATCAATGTTGTTTTTGCAAAAAATGGTCGCGAAGGCATTGAAAAATTGAAGGCTAACAAAAGTATCAACCTCATCCTCATGGATATCATGATGCCGGAAATGGACGGCTATGAGGCAATGAAAATCATCCGGAAAGAAAATAAATACAAAAAATTGCCCATCATTGCCCTCACAGCCAAAGCTATGAAAGATGATCGCGAAAAATGTCTGGCAGCAGGAGCAAACGAATACCTGTCGAAACCTGTTGATACTGCTAAACTGATATCACTTCTGCGCGTTTGGCTTTACAACAATTAAAAACGATAGCCTTAAAATATCACATGACCAATTCTGTGTATTATGAAAAAGATGATTCCATCCTGCAACTCGAAATGGAGTTGTTACTTGAAGCCGTTTTCAGACAATATGGCTACGACTTCCGGAATTATAATAAAGCGCATGTAAAACGTAGATTGGTATACAGAATGCAGCAGCTTAAGCTGGAATCATTATCAGAATTACAGCATAAAATATTGCATCACCCACAAGTTTTGGCGCTGGTACTGAAAGATTTATCGATAAATGTGACTGAAATGTACCGCGATCCGGCTTTTTATTTGAGCTTAAGGAAAGAAGTGATTCCCATTTTACGAACCTATCCTTTCCTGCGCATCTGGCATGCGGGCTGCGCTACGGGAGAGGAAGTGTATTCATTTGCCATTCTGCTTAAAGAGGAGGGACTTTATGAGCGGTCGCAGATTTACGCAACTGATTTTAACACAGAGGTATTGGAAACAGCAAAAAAAGGCATCTATCCTGTATCAAAAATCAAAGAATACACCCTGAATTATCAGGATGCCGGTGGTAAAAACTCTTTTTCTGACTTTTATACTGCCCGATATGATGCAGCACTTTTTGACCCGGAACTTAAAAAAAACATCGTATTTGCAGAACATAATCTGGTGACTGACAGTGTTTTTGCAGAAACCCATCTGATTATTTGCAGAAACGTGCTGATTTATTTCAACAGAACCCTTCAAAATAAAGTACTCGAACTCTTTAATGAAAGCCTGATCAAAGGCGGATTTTTAGGCCTTGGCTCAAAAGAAAACATCATGTTTTCGACCGTTCAGGATCAGTTTTTAATCACCAATCCAAACGAGAAAATTTTTCAGAAAAAAATCCTGTAATGCAAGCATTTGAAGCTATCGTCATAGGATCATCAGCGGGTGGTTTGCATGCCCTGAAAACTTTGATCAAAGGATTGAAGCCCGGCTTTGATATTCCAATTATCATTGCTCAGCATCTTAGCCCACATTCCGAAAATTATATGGCTCACTTTCTCGATCAATTGAATACTATCAAGGTAAAAGAGGCTGATGAGCGCGAAAAGATTTTAGCTGGCCATGCATATATTGCACCACCCAACTTTCATTTGCTTATTGAAAACGATCGCACTTTCAGCCTCACTGTCGAAGAAAAAGTTAACTATGCCAGGCCTTCCATTGATATTCTTTTTGAGACTGCAGCTGAAGTTTTCCGCGAAAAACTTATTGGCATCATACTAACCGGCGCCAATCATGACGGTGCCAACGGTATTAGAAAAATAAGATTTTTTGGCGGTTTTACCATAGCTCAAAACCCATCTTCTGCCGAATCAGACACCATGCCCAAAGCAGCAATCCAAACCGGAAGCATCCTCAAAACGATGGAATTAGAAGAAATAGCTGTTTTTTTAAATAGTTTGCTTAACTAATTGACTAATCATCAATATATTCCAAATCAATAAAAACTGGGAGGTGATCTGCAAAACCACCAATGTAGCGTGGCCCAATATAAGTTCTGAAGAGTTTCTTTCCCATATAACGCTCGTCTTCAGTGAATAAAAAATCAGGAGCAAATATGCGCTGGCTCCCTTCAACAAAGCTCAAACCTGATTTGGCAAATAAGGATTGAGAAATAATTATCATATCAAATATTTGCCAATCATACTGATGCTTTAGCGTTCCTTCAAATCCAAGTTCGGTTGGCTCGGTAAACAAATTTACCAACTGATAAGGGTTTGTAACCTCATCCTCCGGGAACGCCTGTAAACCCATCAATACGCTTTCATCATTCGGTTTATCATTAAAGTCGCCCATAATTACCACTTTAGCTTGCGGATGAACCAATCTCAGGGAATCCACGTGTTTGCGTAAAGTTTGCGCAGCAAGCATCCGCAGTCGACGGGTGGGCAATTCACCACCCCATCGCGACGGCCAGTGATTGATATACACATGCAAAGTATCAGTTTGCACCAAAAAGGAAGCATAAAGCATATCGCGCGATCTGAAATCTTCATTTTCAGGATCTTTAAGAGGAATTGGAGCACTTGAAATTAGCCGCAATTTACTCCGCTGATAGATCAGCCCTACGTCAATGCCGCGACGATCGGGCGAAGGATAATTTACATATTGATAATCAAAATTTTTGAGCGGTGTGCTCAGAATTAAATCCCTCAGCACCTGATCATTCTCAATCTCGCAAAAACCGATTAATGCCAATGGCTGCCCCTCACCTGCTGCAATTAATGTTTTAAAGGTATTTGTCCGCTTTTTCCGGTAACGAAAAAAATTCCAGGCCTGTTCGCCCTCGGGAGTAAACGCATTGTATTCGCGGGTTGAATCAATTTCGGTGTCAAAAAAGTTTTCTACATTGTAAAAACCTATTCGATAACCCTCCGCATTTTGAGCACTTAGGGTTGGGGTAAATAACCATACGATACATGCAATAAAAAAAATATTCAAAAAATGTTTCAAAAATCGGGGTTCAAACCTCATTGGTGTGTATTTTTGTGGTAAAATTACCAAATTCTTAATGTCTTCATTAAGAAAATGCCTAATATACCGTTTAACATTATGTAAACTTGGCCATTTTTTTAGCCTTTTAACGTATTGTATAACAATATTTTAAATAATATTTTTAATTTTTTTTCAAAAAAAGTGATTAGATTTTGAAATTTCTGACATATAATGGGTGAAGGGGACAACATAAATCGTTCTGTTGAAATACTGGAAGGTATCAAAAATCATGACCGTGAAATTCTGAATTTCGTTTATGAAACTTACTTTGATCAGCTTGCTGATTTTATTATCAAGAGACGAGGTACAGAAAGCGATGCCTGGGATGTTTTCCAGGATGCAATCGGAGTGGTTTATGATTACGTTCAGAAAAAAGATTTCAGCTTAGACGTTCCTTTTCAGGCGTTCTTTTTCACGGTGGCACGACAACTCTGGTTTCAACGGTTTCGTAAATCCCAAAAAGAAACAACTTTTACCAACCAGACAATGGAGCATATTCCCTATGAAGATAATGATACGCTCAGGGATTTAATGCGACAGCAAGTAATTACAAGGCTCACGCACAAATACATGAAAAAGCTGAGCCCTAATTGCATCAAATTGGTAAAGTTATCGAACATGGAATTGAAAACCAGCCTTATAGCTAAAAAACTGAATTACCTTTCCAACCAGGCAGTTTACAATCAGAGAAGAAAGTGCTTGAGAAAACTATTAAGTTGGATCAAAAATGATCCGGAATATCAAAATTTA
This sequence comes from Bacteroidales bacterium, assembly GCA_018399335.1. Classification (GTDB taxonomy): domain Bacteria; phylum Bacteroidota; class Bacteroidia; order Bacteroidales; family F082; genus UBA5536. Next base: position 7,683 of record JAGYNM010000062.1, read on the forward strand.
ACTGATTATGAAAGACCTTGAAAAATTTGAGAAGTATATAAAAGGTGAGCTTGAGGAGGGCGATTTGTGGGAATTTAAAAAATCGCTTGAAGTTGATGCCGCATTAGCTGCTGAATTTGAAGTATATAAAGCTACATTAAGCCCTCATGCCCATAAAAAACATCAACTCATGGATGAACTAAACGCCTTGCGCCATTCCAAAACAAACAGAAGTATCGGTTTTGGCTGGCAACGCATTACAGCTGTTGCTGCTGGAATAATTATCCTGTTGGGAATTGGATTTGGATTGATAAAAATGCAGCATAATGCAAGCAACCAAGAGCTCTATGCGCAGTATTTTATTGCTGAATCCGCATCTTTCAATGTGCGATCAGCAACCAATTCTCTGGAACAACCCGTTCTGGACGGCATGCAGTTTTATGAATTGCACAACTACGATGCAGCAATTGAAATGTTTGAGAAAGCACCAAACAACCTGATGGGCAAACTCTACAGTGGACTTTCGATGATGGAACTTGGAGATTTTGAAGGCGCAATACATAAATTCAATGACATCATCAACCACAACAACAACTTATTTGTTGATCAGGCTGAATGGTATCAGAGTCTTTGTTACCTGCGGACCGGAAAAAGAAGTAAAGCCATCGAGAAATTTCAGGTAATTGCTGATGACAATGGAGTTTACAAAACCAAAGCCCTCAAAATCCTGAAAGAAATTAAAAAGGAATAAACCCTTTCCTCGTTGATACCCAATATCAACTTTTTACAAAGCGCAAGCATCCGGGGGGAGCTTTTACAACCTTGCGCTTTTTTCCTTTGCACCCTTGCTGTCAGAATCTAGAATCTACGGGCGAGGGTGCTTTTTTCAAATCTATACTCTTTTCAGATAAGCCTTGTTCTAATAATTTCTCACGGAAAGACCAGAAATTGCAAGCATATAATATTCATTATCAGCAAATAACCAATCTGCGGAAGAAATAATTTAGATTGAACGAAATTCTTTGAATTTACCTATGATTCTTATTGATCAGTCGCCCCCTAAAAACTAATGCCATCAATAACAAAAACGCTAAAATCACAGCAGCCTTTGCCCACTTATAATCCGACTGCAAATTTATTGGTGCAGCATCACCTATCACAACATATGATGCCCAGAAATAAGGATGCGATTTCAGCTGATTTGCCTGTGCTAAAAAATCGATTTTTGCTTGTTGCAAGGCTACATCTTTACCCATCCCATTATTCAAGTTTTCATAAAACCGTTCCATCATCCACGCACCGGTTTGGTCGTGCACTTCCCAGTTTGTCATCACAATAGACGGAACACCTGCATACATAAAACCTCTTGTTAAACTAATAATTCCTTCGCCCTCACGGTATTTTCCGGTTCCTGTATTACAAGCACTCAAAACAACAATTGATGCCTCCAAATCCATCCCAAAGAGCTCATAAGTGCCAATAGAATATGCATCAAGGCTGTCATTTTGCTGCTGGAAAATCAATCTTGAATACAAAGGCTTTTCATCGTCGAGCACGGTATGCATTGCAAGATGAAGCATGCTGTAGCCAGAAGCATTTTCTTTGAAATTTGTCTTTGTGGCATTATCTCCAGCAGCCAGATCGCCATCATAAACACTAAGCACCATATCAGATTCAGCCTTTGCGTATGGCAACTCACTCAAGATAATAGAATCTTTACCATTGATGGAAATGGGTCTGAAAGTTTTATAATCAGGCACAAAAGCAAGTAATTCACCATTTCCTATTTGTTTTCTTTCTAATTGTGAAAAATGTAAAGTAGCAGAATAGCAATAAGCTATTGGAAATTCCTTGATCAAATAAGGCAAGTTTCGGTAATCAATCCGTTGTGGAAGAGCATCGACATGACTAAGCAAAATCTCAAATGGTAGGTATCCAAGACGCCCTTCGGGCAGAATAAGCAATTTCTTCCCATGAGCCTTTTCGATTATATGATCAACCAAATGATTATACAGATAACCGGCCAAACCAGTAAACTGCTGAAAATCATTTAAAGCATGCTGTGATAAATCTTTCTTAAATTGATTGAGCAGCTGGTCTATATTGTCTTCAATGGTCTCCTTCTCTTCGTCAATTTTATACAATCCACGGGATACCTTATCAGCATAAATCAGGTAAAGATTGTCGTTCCCTGACGCATAGGAAACAAAAAAATCATCGGGATCTAATTGCTGCTGCACCGCTGTTAAACCAATAACCTTCGAATTAAACATAAGATCAGCATATTCAGGATAATCTGCTCTTATCTGGCTGAATACTTTATCGATAGCTTCCATCATTTGAAGCTGTCTTTTCTCCATTAATGCAATTCTGTTTTCATCAGGAAAGCTTTTCTGTTGTTCTTCGTAAATTAATTTCTGAATTACTGATAAGTCATCCCTCAGACGTTGCTCGCGCTGAATAAGTGAATCATGGACACCAGCCATAACCATTGCTTCCGATTTACGAAGCGAGGCCAGTAAAACAGAGGCCCTCCCCTTCTCGGCGTAATAAAAGGCTTTTTCGGCATAGGCTGTATCGCCAGTTTGCTGGTACAAAATTGCGGCTACATCAATTGCTTCTGCAAGTTTTATTTTCACATTTTGATTGAGCAACATCCTGCTTTCGTCAGTAACAAAAAGTCCTACCTGATCATAAATATCAATTGCATGGTCAAAATAATCCAGACTTTTTATCAATAATTCCAAATCATTATCTTTTTTAAACCAGCTGTGATACATGATGGCCCACCAAAAATAAACATCCACTAAACGGATATTAGTCACACTATTACTTTCTGCTTTGCCAACTCCGGCATTACTTCTTTTCAACTGAGAAGACAACAACTCTTCGGAACGCAAAAACAAGCTATCAGCCTTAATAAAATTCTGTGTCAATGTATAGGCCGTTGCCAGTTTTCTAATAACATCCGCATATTCAGTATCAGATGCTCCAAATATCTCATATAAAATCTCTGAAGCCTCCTGATAATAAATTACAGTTTGGTCATAATCTCCCAATTCTTTGAGGTAATCAGCCAATGTAATGAATGAATTTGCAGTTTCAAGATGCTCTGGCCCCAACTCATCAAGTGCAATTTGCACAGAACGCCTGAATGTTGCAACTGCCTGATCTTGATTATTTAAGCCAACGTATGATTTTGCTAGATTTCGGTATAACTGAACTTTTGTAATTGGGCTAGTTACCAGATCGATAACACCAATTGTAAGTGTCTTAGCTTTTTGATAATCTTCCAAATAGTTATAAATATTGGCAATATTATTCGTTACCGTTATAACCAAGGAATGATCAGACGGAAGATTACTTTTGTAAATATTTAAGGCATTTAAAAAATACAATAGAGCCTTATCCTGTTCGTTTCTTAATCTCAAATGAGCACCAATATTCACCTGCAAATGTCCCCACCACAGATCATTTTCAATGGCATATTCATTCATGATTTTATCAGCCTTTTGATAAAACAAAAAGGCTTCTGCTGATCGCCCAACCATGCTCAATATTCTGCCATAATTAACGTAAAAGCCAGCCATTCTGGGATGAAAATCACTAAATATCTGTTCTCTGATTACGCGGGAATTCTCTAAATAAAACAAAGCACTGTCGAATTCTCCTTTAAAAGAATAGGCAATGGCCATATTTTGATACACATCAGCCATGTCAATATTCTTAATACCAAGCCTGAGACATTTTTCAAGGGCTTCGCGATAGTAATAAAAAGCCTGATCCTGATCACCCAGGTAATAAAAGGCAATTCCCTTATAGTTTATGACTTTAATACTGGCAGGAGCATCCTTCCCCTCGATTTTTTCAATAACCACTAAGGCTGAGTCGAAAAGCTGAAGCGCACTAACATAATCAGACTGACTAATCTTTATTTTTGCTTCGAGATGCAATGATTCGTAACTAATCGCTTTATTCTTGATCTTATTGCTAAGCTGAAGTTCACTGAGCTGATTTACATATCGTTTTGCATTTTCAAGGTCTTGATTCAGCCGATATTCATCGCTTAATAAAAGTAAAATCTGAGCAATACTGTCAGCATCTTTGGCCAAAGAAAGTGCTGTACTAAAATAAGTTATTGCACTATCAGACCGGTTTAATTCACTAAAATGGATTCCCTTATTTTTAAATTCAGAAAATGACTGCAATTGTTGCGAAAAGCTCTCAGTTTGCTGATTGCACCACCCCTGAACAGACTGCAGCAAAATCAACAGAACTAAAAGATTTTTTATCATAAAATGATTCCCCTTGTAAATATCAAATAATGTTCAGCAAATTAAGAGTATCCATTTGAACCTTCAGCAAAGCTTAAAAAAGCATTCATGTAATCCTATTTTAATAAGCTTACCTAATCTCAAGCAAATCAATTCATTCTCATTTACTCTCCGAAAACCCAAGTAAATCCTAAGCTCCACGAAAATATAAAAATTTAGTCAGCCAGCAAATACAAATAAATTTAGAGGACAAAAAAAAAGGAGTGTCGGCTGACACTCCCCTGGTTGTAAAATTAGTAGATCC
>JAGYNM010000063.1 GCA_018399335.1 Bacteroidales bacterium
ACTTTCACAATTTTCACCAGCAGGAAGTTACCTTTTTCAAATCTATGACCGTTGGGGAAAATTGCTTTTCGAATCGACAGATTTCTATGAAGGCTGGGACGGAAAAGCAAATGGAAACGAAGCCCCACAAGGCGTTTATCTTTGGCGATACAGCTACAAAAACTCAGAAGGCAAGACGCTGGAAGACAAAGGCACTGTGATGCTGATCAGGTGATGCAGCATTTAAAGGCTATATTCGATCCAGAAACTCCTGCACCGGATTCCGCCCTTTCCAACTCCCAACAGCTTTCAATGGCCTGAAACGCGTAAACATCTGCTCCGAAAAGCCATCCTTTTCACGTGTACGTCTTATAGCATTGCCATGAAAAGTATTATATGCAAAGGCTTCCATAGCTGAAATACTTTCCCAAACTGTAAAAGTGGCCTGTTCCAATAAAGGAATTTCACCAACTCCCTTCGAAAAAATCAAACCCCTGAAATTTTCATGCTCTTGACTCACACGTGGGGTCATTCTCCAAAAAGGAAGCACAAAATGTGGTTTAATAGTGGCTCTTGTGAGCGCTGCAACAGCCTGAAGAGGTTCTTGGCTTTCTCTGATTTCCCAATTACTGAAACCCGACCAGGAGCCTTTGGTGCGTATGGGAGCTAAATAAATGGTGTATTGCTCCTCACTATGCGCTTTGAAATCCATATAAAGATTGCTCTTAATAAAATCTTCAGCAGATTGCTCCGAATCCCAGACAACCAGAAGTCCGTAAACCCCAAAATTCGGAACGATGCTATATCCTGCTCCGCTTCCTGTTCCTAATGGCTTAAAAAACTGAACCCCGGGTGTTTTTCTCAAAGGTTCTTTCACCTTGTACATCATACTCATTCCCCATGTCCGGTTCGAAAAGCCTCTGTAACGAAAAAATGAAATGGTAGTTGTTTGCATACTATATATTTGACTTTATAATGACAGCTTGATTGGGTTTTTGTTCAAACAGGGAAATAATCAACAAGATTCTATGCATTTTTTTTCATGCTTTGCGGTACAGCACCTGATTTTTCACATAATTTATCATGTTATAGTTATCACCGATGCGCTGCACTTAGCAGCAGCGACGCGATATTATTTATCGAAAATAGTGTAAATTACTTAATCAAAGTGCAGAGCACCGGTGATAATTAATGCAAGAATTTCAATAAACGGCCTTCTAATTCCAAGCGGATAAATTTTATTACCCTTTTATTCTGTATATTAATCCTGATTTATTTTAAGTTCTTCAGCAAGCCTTAATTAGTGTTTGTCTATAATATCCGATTTCTGCGTTATGCTTGTTTTGAAAACATCATTTCCAAAAGTAAACTCCTTGATTTTCAAAACTTCGCAAGCCCTGCCGGCTAGGCAGGATTGAACTCGAACATTATAGTCCAAACACTTGACTTTATGGACAGACACCAATTAAGGTTGTTCTCTTTAATCTTTTTTGTCAAGTGAATTTAATTGGTTCTCCAATTGATTGACCGTGGGCAAACTACTTTCAAACTCTTTAGGCAAGTTTTGAGTAAGGGTATATTCACTTATGCCAATTGGCTTATTCATATCTCTTAAAGCATATTCTGCCTCTATACTATCTTTCGTTTTGCATAAAATCAATCCGATACTGGGTTGATCAGTTGTATGTTTCATTTGAGAATCAACGGCAGAAAGATAAAAATTCATTTTACCTGCATATTCAGGTTTAAACTTTCCAGATTTTAACTCGATTACGATATAGCACCTCAACTGCAAATGATAGAAAAGCAAATCAATAAAGTATTCTGTTTCACTTATTTGAACAGGGTATTGCCTGCCTACAAAAGAAAAGCCCTTTCCCAATTCTATTAAAAATCTGGTTATATGATGTTCGAGTCCATTTTCAATTTCCTTTTCAAGTGCGTCTTGCTCAAGTCCTAAGAAGTCAAAATTATACGGATTACGAATAGTTTCTTTAGCAAGCTGCGACTGATCTTTTGGAAGTGTAGTGGAAAAGTTGGTAACTGCATTTTTCTTTGATTCAAAATAGTTTGATCTAAGCTGCATTTCAAGCTGATCTCTTGACCATCCCTGAGTGAAGGTTTCATTGGCATAAAACAAGGCTAATTCTACATCTTTTATTTTGGTGATTAACAACCGATTGTGCCCCCAAGGAATTTGTGCCACAGGCTGTGGCACAAATTCAAATTGTTGTGCATAAAACAAATACCATTGACGAATTGCGTATAGATTTCGTTTTGAAAAACCTGTAATATCAGGAAAACTTAATCTAAGATCAATGGAGAGTTGCTCCAAAACCGAATCCCCCCAAGAAGATTGCTCTTGCTTCTTTACGATGTCTTTACCTAATTCCCAGTAAAGTTGAAGTAATTGAGAATTTACTGCAATAGCAGCTTTTAACTGAGCAGATTGAATTTTACTTTTCAGCTGTTCAAACCATTCTTTATACGAATTATCTAGCAGCATTTATCAAGTTCTTGTAATTCTTACAATTATGCAACCAGTTTTTGCACAGTTTCTGAATTCTTGTTTTTACCAGGTTGAAGAAAATATATACCAAATCAATGCTAGCAACTTCTCCAAAAATAAGATCTTATTGTTTTTGTTGAACTGATCAGTCAAAAGTACAATTATTTTCGTTCTATCATCTAAGCGTTTTCAAAACCATAATGTAACTTATTGCACATTAGCAAATTTTAGCATAGCTCAGAAATCATCGTATTAAATTGATATTCTATATTTTGCCTACACTATTTCGCCCGCTTATTAAACCTGCTTCTTGCAAACTCCTGCATATCACTAATGCTATCTTTTTCGTCCATGATTTCAAAGCCCAGTAAAGTTTCGATGATGTCTTCCATGGTGATAATTCCTGCCGTTCCACCGTATTCATCCACCACAAGTGCAATATGCTCGCGCTGTTGTATCATTTGATCCCATGCCCTGAGTGCCGGAATGGACTCTGGAACAACCAGAATTTTCCTTTTAAGTGTTTCAACCTTGGTTCCGTGTTTGTCATCTGCTAGCAGCTCAAACACATCCTGGCGAAAAACATAGCCAGTTACAGCTTCAATTGTGGCTTCAAAAACGGGAATTCGGGTAAAAGTTTTAAGCTCATCCATTTCTGCAAAAGCCTCTACAGTAGTATCCTGCTCTGCAGCAGCTACCACAACTCGGGGCGTCATAATTTCCGACACTTTTACTTGTCGCAAACCAATTATATTTTTAATAATGCGGCTTTCCTGCTCCCCAAAAACCCCCTCCTGCAAGCCAATATCAGCAAGCAAGCCGAGCTCTTCGCGACTGATCGTTTTCTCGCTGGTCTTTTTAGCAAAAATCCTGGTAATAAAGGCCGACACCCATACTAAAGGCCAGGTTATTACAATCATTACCCTGATGGTGTAAAAGGTAAACCCAAGTAAACTTTTCCAGTAACTGGCTCCAACAGTCTTTGGAATTATTTCGGTTAAGATTAAAATCAAAATTGTAAGAATAGCCGATATCAGTCCGAAATATGCGTCACCAAAAACCTTTACGGCCTGTGCTCCCACACCGGCAGCGCCAACAGTATGCGCGACTGTATTCATTGATAAGATAGCCGAAAGCGGACGATCGATCTCCTGTTTCATTTTACCCAAAGCAGTGGCAATCTTATCCCCGGTTTCAGCCCTCGTTCGGAGATAAGCCTGAGGTGCCGACAATAAAACCGACTCTAAAATGGAACATAGAAAAGAGACAATCAGCGCAAGTAGAAGATATAAAATAAGTTGAAGCATCAAATATTGTATTTGTGCGTAAAATTAAGCAATATCTGCATTTATGTTGCTTGAATTTTTACACTTACAAAGATTATTTTCTAGGATAGCTATTGTAAAAATACCCTGGTTTAGGTATTCCGGTGCTTAATTTAGACTTCTAATTTCGCGTCAGTTTTTAACTAAACCCATTATCATATGAAAATCAAAATTGCAACAGTCTTACTGATTTTAATTACCAGCTTGCTCAAGGCACAAACCAGTCAACAAGGTGTATATCAAAATGCTGCGGATAATTTACTGGCTTCCCAGAGCAAGCTAACCATTGGCGGATATGGAGAGGTACATTATAATCAGCCCCTTGATAAAGATACCAGGTACAACGGCAAACTCGATGTTCACAGATTAGTCATGCTTTTTGGCTATAATTTCAGCGAGAAAGTACAATTTGTTACTGAAATAGAATACGAACACGTTTCTGAAGTCTATATCGAACAGGCGTTTCTGCAATACCGGCTCAACCAGTTCATTCAATTCAGAGCAGGTTTGATGCTCATTCCGATGGGAATCATTAACGAATATCATGAACCCACCACTTTTAATGGTGTTGAACGCCCACTTATTGATGGCAAGATTGCGCCCACAACCTGGCGCGAAATCGGCTTTGGAATTACGGGAAGTTACCTCCCGGCTTCATTAAAATATCAGCTTTACCTGGTTAATGGCTTTAATGGTTATGACGGAAGCGCAAAACTTTCTGGCGCTAATGGTTTTCGCTCAGGAAGACAAAAAGGAGCTGAATCCTATATCAGCAGCCCAAACCTGAGTGGAAAAATCGAATACTACGGCATCAAAGGCCTCAATATCGGTTTATCCGGCTATTTTGGAAATACACAAAGTACGCTTTATAACAAACTTGATAAAAATAACGAAACCGCTGTTTCACAGGCCGATTCTTCTGTCGTTGGCATTAATATGATTGGTGCCGATGCCCGCTATACAATGGGAAACTGGCAATTCAGAGGACAGCTTTACTATGCCGGAATTAGCAATTCCGCAAATTATAATCAATTTACCAGCAGTGATTTAGGCAGTTCAATGAATGGCTATTATGTTGAAGCAGCATATGACTTGTTAGGCTCCAATCAAAAGGTGGAAGCAGGCTTAATACCTTTCATCCGCTATGAGGCTTACAACACACAGGCCAGCATGGAGGGCAATCTGCAAGCCAGTAAAACCAATGAAGTTCAAGCCATTACTACAGGTATCACATGGCGTATGACACAGGGCGCTGTTTTTAAAACCGATCTGCAATTTGTGAAACCCGCTTCAGCCGAAAAGTACACCACTACTTTCAATGCCGGTTTTGGAATTATGTTTTAAGTAGCGTCTTATGAAATTTATCATCCTGTTCATTTTCAATTTAAACTTACTGATCCTGCCTCCTTCGGGAGTGCAGGAATCAGATTTGCCACGATCGCTCAACAGGGATCTTCGCAAACAAATGAGCATTGAAAATCCTGATTTGAAGTTAATATCATCATACGATCGCAGTGCTAACAACACTTTCTATGCTGTTGAGCAAAGCAATAAGTTAGCAGCCTATGCCTATATTGGAAGGGTTTTTACTTGTCGTTCGGGTGGCTGCAACGCGACTTCAGAAACTAATCAAACTGCTGACAGCGAATACTTTGACTACTATATTCTGTTTGACACAGAGGCTACCGTAAAATTTGTGAAAGTTTACAATTATGCCGCTACTCACGGACAGGAAATCTCAGCAGCATGGTGGCTCAGGCAGTTTGAAGGTTATCAGGGAAAGGAACGACTCCAATCCGGCAAAAACATCGATGCTGTTTCGGGAGCAACCATTTCGGCAGAAGCAGCTACAAATGATATTCAGTTTGTGACCAAACAACTGATCAAATTAATCAACGACCCGTCGCATCAAAAGCAAACAGCAACAAGCTTATAGTAGCCTTACTGCCTGATTATTCAACAATCCGCATCGCCACTCTTCTGTTCCTTGCCCTTCCTGATTCGCTATCATTAGAATCCTTTGGCAAATCAGAGCCAAATCCGCGAACCAAAAGTCGTTCAGCATCAATTCCATTGGAAATTAAAAAATCTGCCACAGCCTGCGCCCGATCCAGTGAGAGCTTGCGGTTGAAATCTTCCTCACCAGTACTATCCGTATGCCCTTCGAGACTAATCCATAAATCAGGATTTCGTTTCAGAAAAGTCTCAAGATTTTTTAGACCAGCTAAAGCTTCCGGGAGCAGAACGGCTTTGTTCAGTTCAAATAAAATATTCTCGAGTACTATGGTTTTTCCAGTCTTTATCGGTTCAAGCTCAACCTTTTGTAAAACCGGTTTGAGTTCTGTTCCATTTTCCGGACGAAATGAAGTTTCATAATACAAATAATGATCTGCATTTACCTGAAGCGCAAGATGTTTGCGGGCAGGAAGCACCACAAAAGACAAACCTTGTTCATCTGTTTGCACATTGATCAACTCATGGGCCATAACAGGATCTGAAACAGTTACATCCGCATTCAAAGGCTGACCGGTTTCTTTGTCTGTTACCAATAACTCAACATAGGTAACGGGCTCTGGTTGAAGCAATAGTGGTAAATCAAAACTAAAAATATCATAGTGATCCGTGCTGTCGGCTTTGGCAGAGATCATGGCAGTTGTGCCGGCAGCATCAACCACCAGGTTTATTTGATCTGTCTCCTGATTAATTGGAAAACCCATGTTGACAGGCTTTTGCCACAGCCCTGATGAATCTTTTCGGCTGATGAAAAGATCCATTCCGCCCATTCCGGGATGGCCGTCAGATGAAAAATAAAGTGATTGACCATCAAAATGCCAGAAGGGTGCCATCTCGTTTCCAGCAGAATTTAATATTTTACTCATGTTTTGCGGTTCATCCCATTTTCCATTTTGAAAATGACTGATCCACAAATCGCTGCCACCAACTCCTCTTGGTCGGTTGCTGGCAAAAATCAGGCTTTTACCATCAACCGACAAAGCCGGCTGCGACTCCCAATAGCCACTATTCACTTCCACAAGATTCTGCGGAATCGACCAGCCATGGCTGTTTTTGGTTGATAAATAAAGATCGCAACTTCCTTTTCCATCCGGCCAGCCACAGGCAGCAAAAACAATACTTTTCCCATCAGCCGAAAAAGTAACCGCACCAATCTGCTGCGAATAAGGCCAGCTTGCAGGCTCTAAAGCAACCGCTTCGACCCAGGCTTCATCCAGCCACTCAGACAGCATTAGCTTTTCAAGTTGGGCTTTATCATTCGCTATTTCTTGTCGTCTTGTAAAAAGCAACTGTTTTCCATCAAGCCTCAGCGCATTCACATATTCATCTCCATATGAGTTAATTTTTCCGCCCAGCGACAAGAGTTCAATTTCCAATGGATTGGCATAAGCTTCTTTTCTGAAATGAGCTATTTCAAGGAGCAAATTTGCTTTTTCAAGATTTGGTATAGGAATGTCTTTGCGTTTCAGAAAGTCTTCGAGTATCGTCAAAGCCTTGTCATACTGTCTGTTAGCTACATATAATTTTGAAAGCACGTAACCAAGTCCCGGAAAAAAATCAGGTGAGATGTCATAGGCGCTTTCATAAGCTTCAATAGCTAAGCTTATACTATCCAACTCATTAGCCGCATCTCCGAGCATCAGCCAGGCTTCAATAAAAACGGGATCTGCTTCAACGGATTTTTGGAGAAACGGAATACTTTTATAAAAATCGCCAACACGGAAAGCTGACTCAGCTAATTCGAAGGATTTCAGGGCTTTTCGGGAAGTTTGCTGCTGAGTATGAAATTGCTGTGCCGAAAGGGGGTAACCCAACAACAGCAAAAGCAACAACATCAAGGGATACGCATATACTTGTGGCTTTGCAGGCTGATGCGCCATTGCGGATGCTTCATCACATAATCGGTGAGCAGGGGCATGATATTTTCTGATACGCTCCATTCAGGCTGTAAATATAAGTAACATTCAGGCTTTACCAGTTTGGCATTTTTTTCGGCCCATTCCAGATCAGCTTCCTTTTCAATAACAACTTTAAGCTCGTGCGCATTATTGTAAATCTCCGGTTTTGGAGGCGAAAACTTCTTGGGAGACAAGCATATCCAGTCCCATGAACCGGTCAAAGGATGTGCTCCGGAGGTTTCAACCATTGTTTTTACGCCCATCTGCTGCATTAGTTTTGTAAAATAATCCAGCGGATACAGTGAGGGCTCACCTCCTGTGACCACAACGGTTTTTGCGGGTTGTTCAGCTGCGCGTTTTGCAATTTCATCTGCCGAAACAGGAGGAAAATGTGTGGCATCCCAGCTGGGTTTGGTGTCGCACCAGCTACAGCCCACATCGCAACCGCCAATGCGGATAAAATAGGCCGCACTGCCCATGTTGTGTCCTTCGCCTTGAATGGTGTAGAATTCCTCCATCAATGGCAATTTGCGGCCGCCTTCAAGAAGATCCTTTTTTGTATTTGTAGTATCCATTAAAAGTTGAAATAGTAAATATGTCGTTTACCAAAAAGTGCTGCCTTCACTGCCTTTTCCGACAGCGCAAAATCTATTGTAAACCGCTGATCATCAGATTCAAACTGAATTGTTTCTGTTGCTAATAAATGATTTTCAGCATCAAATAGCATCAGTTGATAAAATCCTGTCTTCAGACTTCCATCCGAAAATTTGAATGTCTTATCCTTTTTATCATATGAAACGTCTGGTAGTAAATTTCCTTTTTCGAGCGCAAGTTGATACGGACTCAAAAAAGACTGTAAATCCATTTTAAAAGCACGGGCAGTAAAGGACTTACTGCTTTCGGCCGAAATCATCACCTGCCAGGGATCCACAAAAGCAATCCCTTCTACCTGAGTAGTTAACAGATTTAATAAGTCGATTTTACGTTTGTTTCCACTGAGGAAATCTTCCTGTTCAAAGCCATAAAAAAGCCACACAAAAGGCTTCCAGGTTTTATAGGTGTATCCAATCAAAACGAGCGTTTGCTGCCCAGGAAGATAGTCGGCTCCTGTAATTAATCCCTCACTATCAAAACGTCCGATAAGCTTTGCCACATGATTTCCGGGCGAATTGGGCAGTTGATAAATCCTGGAATGCTGATCGCCCCTGTTTTTGGTAAAAAGATAAAGATTTTCCTCTCCCGCAACCATAGCTTCACAGTCGAAATTATTGGATTTCCAGTTTATCGTAAAATCTTCCTGATCTTCAAAATGGAATTGAATTTTCTCTGTCTCTAATTTAGCGTCTCCTTTCTCGAGCACATCACTCCTTTTGATCCTGTGAATATGCAAATCTTTTCTGCTACCGCTGTTATTGCCAAAGTCGCCAATAAAAATAAACTCCTCATTCAAGGCTACATCTTCCCAATCAGAGTTTTTGATTTCCGGAAATTTCAGCTTCCTGACAATCTGCCCGTTAGCAGTATCCATGCCATACAAAATAGCCTCTCCCCCGCTGTCGTTGTGTGTCCAGAGCAAGTCATCAAAAAAAATCAATCCTGAAGTTTCCTCTACCTTTTTTGAAAGCTCATACAGAAATGGAGGGTTCTGCACTGCAATTGGATATTTGCAGTTGACAGAAAGGCTGTCGGCGGGATCAAAATTAGCCGCAAACACATCATCACATTGCGCCTGCGTTTGTGTTGTGTTGAAAAATACAGCTGAAAAAATAAGCCAAAAGCTCAGGTAATATCTCATTGATAAACAGCTTTTTTACTGGCCAGCAGTGTGTTTCGCAACAAAGATACTATCGTCATTGGACCAACACCTCCGGGAACGGGTGTGATTGCAGAAGCTTTTTTGGATACTTCGTCATAATCCACATCACCGGCCAGGTAATAGCCTTTTTCTTTGCTGGCATCTTCCACACGATGAATACCCACATCGATAACTGTTGCTCCGGCTTTCACCATATCAACTGTAACAAAGCCAACTTTTCCAATAGCAGCTATCAGGATATCAGCTTGTAAGGTAATTTCTTTGAGGTTTTTTGTACGGCTGTGGCAGAGTGTTACAGTGGCGTCGGCATTTTTCGCCTTACGCGAAAGCATCACGCTAACCGGCGTGCCTACAATATTTGACCGGCCAACAACAACAACATGCTTGCCTGCCGTTTCAATCTTACTGCGCTCCAGTAATTCCATAATTCCATTTGGAGTGGCAGGCAAATAAGAAGGCAGCCCAAGCATCATTCGGCCAGCATTTTCCGGATGAAAACCATCCACATCTTTTGCCGGATCAATGGCCATTAATACTTTTTGTTCGTTGATATGATCAGGCAACGGAAGCTGAACAATGTATCCATCCACTTCTTCATCCCGATTTAAGAAATCAACCAATTCAAGCAACTCCATTTCGGAAGTGTTTGCCGGGAGTCTGTAAACGGAGGAGGTTATCCCCACTGATTTACAGGCTTTTTCTTTGGAAGCCACATATGTCTGACTGGCGGCATCTTCACCCACAATAACAGCCACCAAATGAGGTGCATTATCATCCTTATCAATCATGGCGGCCACCTCTTTGGCAATCTCTTTTTTTATCTCTGCTGCGATGGCTTTACCATCAATAATTTTCGTGCTCATTGAATTTCCAAATTTTAACGCCGACGCATCTGGTTCATCATGCGCATCATTTTCTGTCCGCCGCCACCAGTCATCATACGCATCATTTTTGAGGTTTCGCTAAACTGTTTCACCAAACGATTTACCTCTACAATGCTGGTGCCGCTCCCTTCGGCGATGCGTTTGCGGCGACTGCCATTAAGCAATTTAGGATCCTCCCGCTCGGCCGGCGTCATGGAATAAATGATAGCTTCGATACCTTTAAAGGCATCATCTTCTATTTCGGTATCCTTCAAGGCTTTACCCATTCCCGGAATCATACCGGCCAAATCTTTGATGTTTCCCATCTTTTTGATCTGCTGTATCTGCTTGAGGAAGTCGTTGAAGTTGAACTCGTTTTTGGCAATTTTTCGCTGTAATTTGCGGGCTTCTTCCGCATCAAACTGTTCCTGAGCCTTTTCGACCAAAGAAACGATATCGCCCATACCCAGGATACGATCGGCCATTCGGCTGGGATAAAACACATCCAGCGCATCCATTTTTTCACCAATTCCGACAAATTTGATCGGTTTATCCACTACCGAACGAATACTTAAGGCCGCACCACCACGGGTATCACCATCCAATTTGGTAAGCACTACGCCATGAAAATCGAGTCTGTCGTTGAAAGCTTTGGCAGTATTCACTGCATCCTGACCTGTCATGGAATCCACTACAAACAAAATCTCGTGCGGATCGACATTCTTTTTGATTGCCGCAATTTCATTCATCATCAGCTCATCAACAGCCAAACGACCAGCGGTATCGATGATTACCACATTTTTGGCAGACTGTTTGGCATGTGCTATAGCCTTTTTGGCTATTCCAACCGGATCTTTACTACCGTCTTCTGTAAACACCTCAACACCTACCTGCTCGCCTAAAACTTTGAGCTGATCAATAGCAGCCGGACGATACACGTCGCCTGCAACAAGTAACACCTGTTTACCTTTCTTCGATTTCAGGTAGTTGGCAAGCTTAGCCGAAAAAGTAGTTTTACCCGACCCCTGAAGTCCGGCGATCAAAATGATGCTTGGATTTCCTTTGAGGTTGATTTCGGTTTGCTCGCCCCCCATCAGCTCGGCCAGCTCATCATGCACGATTTTCACCATCAACTGCCCAGGCGAAACAGCGGTGAGAATTTTTTGTCCCAGCGCTTTTTCCTTAACCGTCGTGGTAAAGTCTTTGGCAATTTTAAAACTTACGTCAGCATCAATAAGGGCTTTTCGCACCTCTTTGAGGGTTTCGGCAACATTAATTTCAGAGATATGCCCCTGCCCCTTGAGCATTTTGAACGAGCGTTCCAGTTTTTCACTCAGGCCTTCAAACATAGTTTATTATCGGTTAATGATGAATCTTTTAAAGCTATTTTTTCAGGCTGCAAAAGTAGCAAAAATTCCAGAGGCTGCGAACAGTAACACAGATTATAGCATATGATTAAAAATCATAGTCTTGAATAAAAATGTTGTACATTTTTTTCGTTCTGATGCTTCAAGTAAAAAAACACTTTTGTTAGCTTTTCTTCGACAAGGAAAACATTCTAAATCTTAGCAATAACCACCACAATTTCAACTGAAATTAAGCGTTAATAGTGAAACATCAGGCAGTGATTGGCCACATAAATAGCCTATCTTTGCCCCCGATTTTCAATAAGCATTAAACCCTGATGAGGCAAATTCCTTTTGTAGCATTACTATTGATTACAGCACTTGCATTCAGCATTTTTTCCTGTCGCAAACAGGATGAAATCAGCACTAATCCCGGCCTGAAGCTAAGCTTT
>JAGYNM010000064.1 GCA_018399335.1 Bacteroidales bacterium
CATGATAATCGGATCCCAGTATTTGCTGCGGAGGCGGTTGTCGCCAAACTGACCATTGCCGCCTTCATAAATAACT
This sequence comes from Bacteroidales bacterium, assembly GCA_018399335.1. Taxonomy (GTDB): domain Bacteria; phylum Bacteroidota; class Bacteroidia; order Bacteroidales; family F082; genus UBA5536. The sequence goes on from JAGYNM010000064.1 coordinate 77, forward strand.
TCGAACTGAATGTCGTGATATACAATCAATTGCTTTTGAACCGGATTATATTGAAAAGGAGTAATACCCAACATCACAACATCTACGCCACGGATTTCTTCGACAGGCGACAGCAAAAAGGGTTCGGCAGGATAAAGGCCGTCTTTGCTGTAGATACCCATGTCTTTGGAGTAATCGGCCGGACTATTGTCTGTATCCAGCTGAATGGGAGCAGCCGGCAACAGATCAATATTTTCAATTACTTCTTTTTGGTAACTTAAAATTTCCAATCGGGCTATAGCTCCTTCAGGGATAGCGATATAACGGCTGCTGCCAGGCAGGTTTGGAGCTCCGGCATTATTTGGCAGGTAAATTCCGTTGAGGCTGATAACCTGACCTGTGGCTTGCTCCAGCTCAAGGTTTTCAATCGTCATTTGCGGGATGCTGTGCCTGATTACAGCACTGCTGCTTCGTGAAGATTCCAGCTTAAATCCTTCTTTCGAGCTGTTGTTATCGAATTGAAATTGAAGTGATTGTGCCTGTAAGCCGGTGGTGATGAGCAAAAAAATTGCCAGTAAGCTCGCGAGGCGAAAAGTAGAACGATTTTTCATTTGTTAATGGTTTGATTATGAAATTGCTACATCCATGAAATTATTTTTTTGCTAGCACATAATTTCAGATGCATGAAACAAAAATAGCTATTACGATTTAATGTAGCACTTGTTTCGTTCTGGTTTTGATCAATTTAGAATGATTATGAATTGCGGATTAAATACTGTGCCCTAGATTTTTTGCTATCCTTTTAGATTGAGTTGAGGTATTAAATATTAATTATGTTCAAACTGTTAATATTCAATGGCTAACAAAATAATTTGTTGCAAAGTCTGAAGGAACAAGATTATTCATGACAAAAACTTCCGTTCAAAAAATTGCCATAATTGCAATTACTTATTATTCATTGTCAGTTTTTTATTATTCGATTTGCTTTCTAGGCAAACAAATTCATACATTTGAAGTGCATATTAGACTTAGGATAAGTTTTATTACTTATAAGTAAGTTTTATAAATTGATTGTTTTCATCATGGATTACACCCAACTAACTAAAAAACAGCTAATTGAAAGTATTCAAGAACTCAAAAAGACTGCAACAGAACTACAGAATGAACTCGAAATTCAAAAGGCCAATGCAAGCGATTCAGCGCTGAAACTGCACGAACGCGTCAAAGAATTGGCTTTCCATAAAAAAATGGCTAGCATTCTATCGGAGCCTCATGACGGCTGGAAGGATGTAATTAAGAACTTTTGTGAGATTATTCCCGAAAGCTTTCAATATGCAGATAAGGCATGCTGTGAGATTGAACTTTTTGATGAGTTTTTCTGTAATTGCAAATCCCCAAAAACTTCTGACAGCGAAAAAATTGTAGAACAAATAAATATACAAGGAGTTGAGATTGGAACAGTACAGGTGTATTATGCTGGCTGTGAGGCAGAAAAAAGTTGTGGATTTTTAGAGGAAGAGTTTGATCTCATGCGCTCTGTTGCCCTGAATATTGGTAATATCGTTGAGAAGGAGATGAAGGAGCTTTCGCTGGTGCATAGCGAGCTTAAATACAAAAACCTGATCGAAAACATCAACACCATTGTTTTTGAGCTTAATTCGGCTGGTGAAATACTCTACATCAGCAAGGATGTCGAAAAATTAGGTTTTTCTCATAGCGAGATGGGTTTCTTTCAACTTGCTCAAATATTTGGTAATGAAAATGTAAAGTCAGAAAACGAGCTCATCGATTTGCTGAAAACTTTTCCATCCAAACAGGAGATTGTTTACAAGAATCGGGATAATAAAACTTTTTGGCTGCGGGTTTTTGTTCGTTTTAGCACGTCTAATCAGCATTCCGGAAATGTAATTGGCACCTTAACCGATATCACAGAGGAAAGAGAAAATGAATTAAAGCTGCATGAAAGTGAGAAACTTTACGCTTCTATCCTAAAAGCATCTCCTGATTGCATCACCATTACCGATCTGCAAGGATTTATTCAATACACATCGCCACTTACTTACGAAATGTATGACTTGCCGGCAGATTATGAGCTGACAGGAAAGCATTTATTAGATTTTTTAGTTCCCGAAGACCGTGCCAAAGCCGAGCAGTCGATCGGTGAAATGTTTAAACAGAATTTTATAGGTGCTACTGAATATCGTGGAGTAAAGGGAGATGGGTCAGTTATCTACATTGAAGTAAATGGTGATTTCATCCTGGATGATAACGGACAGTTTTCGAAAATGGTTTTTGTAACGCGCGATATCACAAGCCGCAAAGTAGCAGAACAACAAATTGCACAACAGGAAACAGTATTTCAGCAATTAGTTGAATCCATCAAAGATGTGGTTTATGAGCTGGATGCAACCGGTAGTGTGCTGTATGTGAGTCCCGCGATATATAATGTTTTGGGCTACGAGCCCGAAGAAATGCAGGGCAAAAACTTTTTATCTTTTGTATATCCAGAGGATGTGGCTAAGCTTAAGGATGCTTTTACGCATCTTACCAAGAGGGATTATCCCTATATGGAATCCAGATTTATCGCCAAAGACGGAAGCCTGAGATGGGTAAGAAGTTCGACCAATCCTTTATTGGAAGATGGAAAAATGATTGGTGGCAGAGGTACACTAAATGATGTAACCGAAAAAAAAACAGCTGAGATTGCGCAAACGCAAAGCGAAAAGAAGTTTCGTACCTTATTTGAGACAATGGTGCAAGGGGTTGTTTATCAGGATGCAACTGGAGCAATTGTTTCTGCAAACAAGGCAGCTTGCGATATTTTGGGGCTCAGCATCGATCAAATGCAGGGACGTACTTCTGTACATACCGAATGGCGTGCTATGAGAGAAGATGGTTCTCCTTTCCCTGGCGACGAACATCCGGCTATGCAAGCATTGCGCACAGGCAAAGATGTTCGCAATGTAATTATGGGTGTGTATAATCCTGTAAAAGAGGCAACAAACTGGATCAACGTGAATGCTGTACCTCAGTTTGAGAAGGGACAGAGTAAACCTTATCAGGTTTTTACAACTTTTGAGGATGTTACAAATAAAATGCTGGCAGAAAAGCAACTCAAGGAATCTGAGCAGAAACTCCGAATTATAGCTGACAACAATTTCAACTGGGAATTTTGGGAGGCTCCCGATGGCGAATTCCTCTACCATTCGCCTTCCAGTGAGAAACTTACTGGCGTTCCGCTCGAAAAGTTAATGCAGCCTGGCTATATGATGAATCACGTCGTTCATCCTGATGATGTGAAGGCTTACAAAGCTCATCATCATGAGTCCCAAACTGCGCATAAACCCGGGCAGCATTATTTCAGAATAGTAAATGCAGATGGCGAAATAAGGTATATCGAGCATTTCTGTCAGCCGGTGTTTGATGCCGATGGTAATTACCTCGGTGTGCGCGGCACCAACCTGGATATCACCGAACGCCGCAAAGCCGAAAATACCTTGCGCGAAAGCGAAGCGCGATTGCGAAATCTGGTAAATTCTCAAACGAGTTTAGTGCTCCGGAACAGATCTCGAAGGCCGCCATACCTATTGAATGATAAATTCCTGGAGGCTTTTGGACATATTTACGAACAGACAGGAATGGATCAGGGTAATTCGCTGATTCACTTGCGAATACCACCATCAGCGTACCCGCACGATGCCGCAAAATGTATGGAGCATCCCGAGAAAGCATTTGAAGGGAATTGGACAAACCTTCAAAAGATGGCGGAACAACCTTATGGGAATTTGTCTGTTTGACGGATATTGGATGGGAATCCATCCGGAAATACAATGCGTTGGAATCGATATCACCGAAAGGGTTCAGGCTGAAAGGGCTTTGGCTGAGAGCGAGAAAAATACCGTCTGATTGCAGAAAATACCTGATGGCATTTGATGCTCGATGCAAAAGGTGATGCTGCTTATGCTCTCCGGCTTACCTGAAGCAAATGGGATAAAAACAAACGATGAATTCAGCTTGAAATATGAAGACATCATTTCTAATATTCATTCGGATGACAAAGAAGAATTGTTAAGCAAGATCAATCATGCAGTTGCTGAACAGAAGGAAACCCATACCTATTCCTATCGGGCCAAACACCAGCAGGGTCATTATATCTGGCTCGAAGACAAAACACATTTCACCTACGATGCAAAAGGACAAATGCTGAAGGCAACTATCGTAAGTCGTGATATTACTGAAAGAAAAAGCGCTACAGAAAAACTGGCTGCAAGTGAGGAGCGGTTGAGCAGATTGGTCGATTCTCAGACAAATTATGTGCTTCGTACGGATATGGATGGCTTGCATACCTATTGGAATCGCAAATTTGAGGAGGATTTTGGCTGGATATACACGGCCAGAGGAATGGAAAAAGCTGATTCTTTGACTTCTATATGCGAATATCATCACGAAAGGGTGAAGCAAGTTGTGGAGAAATGTGTGTTAAATCCCGGCGAAATAGTAAAGGTAGAAATAGACAAACAAGCTAAAGATGGAGGTGTTGTAACTACTTTGTGGGAGTTTGTTTGTTTAACTGATTCCAGCGGACAACCAATTGAAATGCAGTGCATGGGGCTTGATATTACCGAGCGCCGCAAAGCTGAAATAAAATTGGAGCAAAGCGAGCGAAACTATAAGAACTTATTTTTCAACTCACCTTTGGGTTATCTGATCATCCGCGATGGCGTTTTCATTGAATGCAATAACACCACCGAGGAGATTATCGGTTTGAAAAGAGATCAAATATTGGGTAAATCACCTGCAGATATCTCGCCGGAATACCAGCCCAATGCAAAACTATCGAAAGATTATGCGGCAGAAATGCTTGCCAAGTCTTACGAGCAAAAAAGGGTGAGCTTTGAATGGACGCATCTGAAAGGCGATGGCTCGACTTTTATTGCACAGGTCGATCTTTCACTTATTACCTACGAAGGAACAGAGGCCATTTTTACAACCTGGCAGGATATCACGATTAAAAAGAAAGCAGAGGAGCAATTGCGCAAACTCAGCAAAGCAGTTGAGCAGAGTCCGGTAAGTATCGTTATCACCAACCTTGATGGCAATATTGAATATGCCAATCCTCAGGCCTGCAAAACAACTGGTTATTCGCTGGAAGAGCTTTTGGGCAAAAATCCAAGAGTGCTGAAATCGGGTGAAACGAGTATATCTGATTATAATAGTCTCTGGAGTGCAATCAGTAATGGGAATTCGTGGTCCGGAATATTCCACAATAAACGAAAAAACGGTGAGCTTTACTGGGAGTCATCTACCATTGTACCGATCCTGGATGAGGAAGGACAGCCTACACATTATATGGCCATTAAGGAAGATATCACCGAGCGTAAAGCTACTCAGGAAGCCTTGTTGTACAGTGAGGAGCGTTTCAGGCAAATTTCGGAGCATAGCAGGACGGCAATATGGGAAGTTGACCTTGAAGGAAAATATACCTATATCAGTCCGGTTGCCGAAAAATTGATGGGCTATAGTCCTGATGAGATGATCGGGAAGATGCATTTTTATGATTTACTGCTTCCTGATATTCAGGAGGAATATAAGATCAAAGGACTAGAATTGATGAAGAGCGGGGAACCAATATTTAATATGGTCTTCCCAATGTTGAAAAAAGATGGTTCAGCCCTTTTTGTTGTGGCTAATGGATTACCTATACATAATGCGGAAGGAGTAATAATCGGCTACAGAGGTTCTGATAATGATATCACCGAGCAAAAGCTGGCTGAAGAAGAACTTCGAAAATTCCAGGCAGCAATCGAGCAGGCCAGTTATGGATTGGCCATTTCAGATTTGCAGGGGAATCTGCTTTTTGTGAATGAGACATTTGCCGGTATGCATGGCTATACAATCGAAGAAGTCAGCTCGAAACATTTGAGCATGCTGCACACGCAAGCGCAACTCACTAGGGTAAATGAAACTATTGAAAAGCTAAAGAAATATGGCAGTTTTTCTGCTGAGGAGGTGTGGCGAGTGAGAAAAGATGGAACTGAGTTTCCTTCTTTGATGAACGCTACTATTATCATGGACGAAAACCAACATCCGCAGTTTATGTCGGCAACGGCCATTGATATCACTGAATTAAAAACTGCTGAGGCAGCTTTGAAGGATCGTGAACAGAAACTGAATGAAGCCCAGGAAATTGCCAAGATGGGAAGCTGGGAAATGGATATGGATACTCAAATTGTTCGCTACTCCAAAAATTATTTCAATATTCTTGAAATTGAACCCGGAGACTGGGAAATGACTAATGAGCGTTTTCAGCAAGCAGTTCATCCTGAAGACCTTCCTAAACTGGATAAGGTTATGGAGGAGCTTGTGGAAACCAGAATGGGCAAGAGTATGGAAATCAGATTGCTCATGCCTAATGGAAGAATTAAATGGATTCAGAATAATGTAGTGCCACATTTTGAAGGTAATAAACTTGTGAAACTAAGTGGCGTTAACCTTGATATCACCGAAAAGAAGAAAAGAGAAGATCAGATCAATGAGCAAAATGCCCGATTGAGTGCTATTTTGGATGCCATCCCGGATATGATGTTTGTGTCGGATGGTGAAGGAAACTACCTGGAATATTTCAGGTCGAAATCAAATTCCCTGCTCAATGATTACAGCGATTTGGTAGGAACAAATATCAGGGATGCTTTTGATCCAGAGACTGCTGAAATTCATTTAGAAAAAATCAAGGAGTGTCTCGAAACCAAAAAGATTGTTACCTACGAATATCCCCGGGTAGAAGATGGTTTTACGAAATATTGGGAAGGTCGTATCGTTTATATGGATAAAAATAAGGTGCTCCGATTTGTGCGTGAGATTACGGATAAAAAACACGCAGAAAGCGAAATTAAACGCCTTACTATAGCCATCGAGCAAAGTCCGGTAGCCATTGTGGTTACCGATCTGGAAGCTAATGTGCAGTATGCAAGCCCGTCTTTTTATAGGATTACAGGTTATACTCCGGAAGAAGCTATTGGGCAAAATGCACGCTTGCTCAAGTCAGGAAAAACACCGAATGAAGTTTATGAAGAGCTTTGGGCAAACCTGCGTGCAGGTAAATCCTGGGAGGGAGAGTGGATCAACAAAAAGAAAAATGGAGAGTTATACTGGGAAAGTATTTCTATTACGCCTATCCGCAACGAGTTGGGCGAGATAAACAGTTACCTGGCTATCAAAGAGGATATTTCGCAGCGGAAGAAAGACGAAGAAGAAATCCGCTTACTGAATCAAAACCTCGAAAAGCGAATTCAGGAACGCACGGCACAGCTGGCCGAAACAAATCAGGATCTGGAACAACAGATTGAGGTGCGAAAGAAGGTTGAGCTGGAACTTATTGAGAAAAGTAGAGAACTGGAAAATTTCTTTAGTGTATCACTCGATTTGCTTTGCATAGCAGATACAAGCGGTAATTTTATCAAAGTGAATAAAGCCTGGGAAACTATTCTGGGTTATTCTGTTGAAGAGCTCGAAAAGCGCACTTTCCTTGAGTTTGTGCATCCGGATGATGTGGATGTCACACTTGACAAGATGAAAATTCTCAGTGAACAGAAACCGATACTGGATTTTACAAATCGTTACAGGAATCATAGTGGCGATTACCTTTACATTGAGTGGCATGGCGTTCCTGTGGGGAATTATATTTATGCTGCAGCACGCGATATTACCGATCGGATCAAGGCAGAAGACTACCTCAAAAAGGCCAAGGCTGAAGCCGAAAATGCCAACAAAGCCAAGAGTGAATTCCTCTCGCGTATGAGCCACGAATTGCGCACGCCGCTCAATTCCATTCTTGGTTTTGCGCAGCTGCTAGAAATGGCTGATCTAAAACCGCAGCAAAAAAGTGGAGTGGGACATATCATGCGCAGCGGCAGGCATTTACTCGACCTGATTAATGAGGTGTTGGATATATCACGCATAGAGGCCGGTAAAATCTCGCTTTCGGTTGAGCCAGTTGAGCTGCGTCAGGTTTTGAACGAAATAATGGAAATTATTCAACCTTTGGCCAGTCGCGCCAATATAAGCTGTTTGCTTAAAAAAGATGAAACTTTTAATTCTTCCATATTTATCAAAGCTGATCGTCAGCGCTTGAAACAAGTACTTATCAATCTGATTAATAACGGAATAAAGTACAATAAGGAATTTGGTCAGGTAGAAGTTTCTGTTAAACAGATTGCCGGCGAGCAGGAAGATCAGGATATGATTCGCGTAATGGTAATGGATACCGGAACGGGAATTTCTGAGGAGGACATTCCGAAATTATTTACGCCTTTTGAACGCGTCGGTGCTGAAAAATCAGAAACGGAAGGAACTGGATTGGGATTGACAGTAGTTAAAAAGCTTATCGATCTGATGGGCGGCAAACTTGGCGTTGAGAGCAAGATGGGTGAGGGTAGTACATTTTGGTTCGAAATGCCGGTTGCAAATGCGCAAAGTATTGATTTGCCTGAAGCAGATGAAACGAATGGCGATCAGAACGAAACAATTTACAAAGGTACTTTGCTTTATATTGAAGACAATATTTCCAATATCGAATTGATGGAGCAGATTATCGAAAACTACCGTCCGGGAGTAAAGATGATTACAGAGGTGTATGGAAGCCGAACAACTAATCTGGCCCTGGAATGGCAGCCAGATCTGATTTTTCTAGATCTGAACCTGCCCGATATACACGGAAGTGAAGTGCTTGAAAAGTTGAAAAATGATGAGCGGGTAAAACATATTCCGGTTATTGTAATCAGCGCTGATGCCATGCCACGGCAGTTGCAAAAACTAACAAAACTTGGCGCTGAAGACTACCTTACAAAACCTATTGACGTGGCGCAGGTTTTGCAGGTAATTGACAGATTTTTAATTAATAAAAAGTAAATTATTCAGCATGGAAGATATACTAAAACAGTCGAGAATTTTGATCGTGGACGATCAGGAAATGAATATCCTCTTTTTGCATGATTACCTCGAAATGATGGGATATACTGATATCCACACCATGACAGATGCACGCGAAATTTTTGATTTTTGTGAGAATCAAAAACCCGACCTGATTTTGCTCGATTTGATGATGCCAAAATTATCTGGTTACGAAGTGTTGGAACAATTAGCCCCAATGAGATCGGATGGGATATTTCTTCCTATTTTAGTGCTCACTGCCGATGCTACCAACGAAGCCAAAAAGAAGGCATTAACCCTTGGTGCAACCGACTTCCTTACCAAGCCTTTCGATTTGAACGAGGTGGGATTACGCATCAAAAACCTGCTTTACACCAGGTCTCTGGTACAACAGCTTCACGCCATTAATTACGGACTTGAGGAAAAGGTCAGGGAGCGAACGCAAAGTCTGGAGCAAACCAATGAAGCATTGCGCAAAGCCCTTAAACGAGCTGCTACCAGCGATGAACTTAAGACCGCTTTTATGAATAATATTTCGCACGAGGTAAGAACTCCGCTAAATGGCATTCTTGGCTTTTCGAGTCTCCTGCTCGATCCTGATCTGTCAACAGAAGAAAAAGAGGAGTTTGCGCCACATTTGCAGCAATCGGCCGACAGGCTGGTCCAAACAATTACTGATTATATGGATATCTCATTGCTTGTTTCCGAAGGAATTGAAGTGCATAAAAAAGCGTTCAACCTGATTAAAATGATGGATGAGCTTTACGGAATTTATACTTCAAAGTTTGATGCGCCATCTATAGCTTTTAAGCTGGAAATGGGAGAAAATCTTCCTGAGAATATCACAACCGATGAAGAGTTATTGACAAAATCGCTTAAACATTTGCTGGATAATGCCTTTAAATTTACAAAAGAAGGAAGTATTGTTTTAGGCGTTAATGTACACAACCAAAGTAATTTACGTTTTTTTGTTTCCGATACCGGAAGAGGAATACCAACGGATAAGCAAAGTGTAATTTTTGAAAGTTTTATGCAGGCTGATGTTTCGAATACCCGTGCGCATGAAGGAAGCGGTTTGGGATTGGCCTTGGTAAAGGGTTTTTTACAACTCCTCAATACGGAAGTTGTTATTGAGTCGGAAGAGGGTGTGGGTAGCCGTTTTACGTTTGATCTTGATATTTCGGGCAATGCCAATCAATCATTGCGAGATAAAGAAATTGCTGCTGAATACGACGGATTTCCATTGCCCGCACTTATGGTTGTTGATGATGAAGAAACACATCACACCTTGCTTGAAATGATTTTGAAGCGTATGTCACCAAAAATATATCACGCCATGAATGGCCAGGAAGCAATTGAACTTATTAATGCAAACCAGGAAATTGAACTTATCTTTATGGATATTAAAATGCCGGTTTTGAATGGTTTAGATACTTCAAAGGCTATTCGTGAGAATGGATCAGACGTAAAAATTGTGGCCATGACAGCCTATGCCATGCATGGTGATCAGTCGCGGGCCAGCCAATCAGGTGTGGATCATTACATCACCAAGCCAGTAACCAAGCCTCAATTGCTGAACAGTTTAAAGAAGATGGGCTATAATTTGAATGATTAATTTTATAAAACATAATTATAAACGGAATATTTCCATTTTTGAGAATAATTACTCGAATCGGGAATAATATTTGAAAAACATAAATTTTAAAAAATTGATATTCAATTAAATAGTATCTTTGGCCTGAAATTTGATATTTCTTGACAAAAAAAATAATTATCATGCGTACACTACACTTAATTTTGGCTATATTGGTTTTTGCCCTAGCTTTTCAATCTTGCCGAAAAGACAACAATAACACTAACACGGACGTTCCGGAGTCATTTACTGATCTTCGGGTTGATAAAGCTTTTAATTTCGAAAGCTTTCAAAACGTTCAAACAGCTATTCAGCTCACTAACAGCAGAATAGCTGGTGGAGAAATCATTCAGATTTATGACGGACATCCCAATCAGGGTGGGAAGTTGATCCTGACAGGAACGGCAAATGATCAGGGAATGTTCACCCTGCCGCTTCGAATTGCTTCGCGCCTCGAGGAAGTTTATGTGGCTCGTCTCAATGCTTTTGAGAATAACGAGTACGTGGCAGTTCCAGTTTCGGGAAGCACCATTTCGTTTAGCTTTGCCAACAAAGACCTCGAACAGAAAGTGGTTGATCCTTTTTGTGATTGCGATGCAGACGACATTCTTCCCAATAATTTTAATGCCAACCTAACTATTCCTCAAGGAGAAACACGTTGCGTTGCAGCTGGTAATCATGCTACTATTAAAGACCTTACCATTAGAACTGGTGCTACACTTAAGATTTGTGGAACAGCTTCAGTAAACAAATATCGGTATGATTCCCGCGAGGGTACAATTATGGTTTCTCCCTCCGGTAGCCTTGCACTACCCAAATATGATCTGAATTTTACTGTTCAGAATTATGGAAATATTAATTTCTCGGGCAATGGAACCAGCAATTTTGATGGGCTGCTCGAAAACTGGGGAACCGTTACACTTACGCTTAAAATGGTAAGCAGAGGTGATATTATTAATAATGGCACTTTTACTACAAATAAAGATTTTGAATTGGTAGCAACTGGTTCAATAATAAACAATTGCAAGTTTTTACTCACCAGTGATGACGACTTCAAACAGAATGGTAGTTTGATTAACAATGGCTACCTTTACGTAGATGGTGAAGCGGAGTTTACAGGAAATGGTAACAATCGCACCGAATTGGGACAAGGAAGCCTGATCGAAGTGGATGAATTTAAGATTAATGGCGAAATTGTTGGGCCTGAATCAGGGTATGCTCAAATCAAGGCCAATGATGAGGGAAGGGTAAACAGCAGTGCCGATCTTACAAACCTTGATCTTTGTGCTGATGATGCCGAATTTAGTAACAATGCTGATTATACCAATGTTACATTCTGCGATATTTCAGTACCAGTTCCTGATTGCGGAACTTTT
>JAGYNM010000065.1 GCA_018399335.1 Bacteroidales bacterium
CTGGACAGTGACCCATCCTGCCACCGATGAGCAAGTGAATATCGTAAATCTGCTTTCGAAAGAAGGCGTTCACCGTATTTTCCTGGATATGGTGGATAATTATACCGGCTTTGCCCCGCTCGGAATCGTAATGGTAGCCCTGCTCGGTATTGGCATAGCCGAAAGCAGCGGTTTGATCGGTGCGGCAATCAGGCTGCTGGTAATCAAAGCGCCATCGTCGATGCTTACTTTTGTGCTTGTATTGGCTGGTATCCTCTCCAATACGGCTTCCGACCTGGGTTATGTGCTCATCATTCCGATGGCAGGGATTATTTTTCATGCCGTTGGAAGACATCCTATTGCCGGAATGGCAGCTGCTTTTGCAGGCGTGTCGGGAGGCTTTTCGGCTAACCTGATGATTGGCACCATCGATCCGCTGCTGGCAGGCCTTTCTACCGAATCGGCACGCATCCTCGATCCTGACTATTATGTGCTTCCCACGGCAAACTATTATTTTATGGCCGTTTCCACCTTTTTAATCGCTTTTCTGGGCACCTGGATCACGAATAAATTTGTTGAGCCACGTTTGGGAACTTATACGGGTGATGTGGAACAGGAACCTATCAACCCGCTTACAGCACGCGAGCGCAAAGCATTGCGCTATACCTTGCTTTTAATGGCAGCATGGCTGGTATTGGTTTTGGCAACAACGCTCCCCGAGAATGGTTTCTTCAGAGGTCCCGAAAACAGCATTTTGCGTTCGCCTCTGCTTAAGGGTTTTATTGCACTGCTGTTTTTTGCCGCCGGAAGCTTGGGTGTTTTATATGGCTTTATGACCGGTAAATTCAAAAATGATGGCGATGTGGTAAAAGGTATGGTACAAAGCTTCAAAACTCTGGCAGCCTTTATGGTTTTAGTGTTTTTCGCTGCTCAGTTTGTGGCCTATTTTAAATGGAGCAATCTGGGTTTGATCATCGCCATCGAGGGAGCGCACTTTCTGCAAAATATTAATATGGGAACGGTGCCACTGCTTATTCTTTTTGTGCTTCTATCAGGTTTCATCAATATGTTTATGGGAAGTGCCTCGGCCAAATGGGCAATTCTGGGGCCGGTATTCATTCCTATGTTTATGATCCTCGGCTTTTCGCCTGAGCTTTCGCAGGCCGTATTCCGCGTAGGCGACAGCATCACCAATATCATTTCGCCAATGATGAGCTTCTTTGCCCTGATTATCGTTTACTTTGAAAAATACGACAAAAAGGCCGGCATTGGCACATTGATATCCACCATGCTGCCCTATTCGCTGTTTTTCTTTGTTTTCTGGACTGCACTGCTGATTGGATGGGTGCTGCTTGAGATACCGCTGGGGCCTGCTGCACCTGTTCATTATGGAGGATAAATCAAGTTATTAACAAAATCCGCATTTTAACCGTTAAAAAAAAACGCCGAAGCTATTGTGCAAGGCTGTTTCTGGATGTACTTTTGATAAAGTTTAATAAAGTCTTAACCGTTAAAAATAGTATTCTGGGATATTTAACTTAATTTTGCCCTGAATTTGGAGAAGAATTTATGAGCGAAGATTTTCAATGGAACGATGATTATCAGGTAGAACTGCTGGCAAGCCGGTTCGAAGAGATGCTCCATGATGGAAGTCCGGTATATTTTGATGCTGAGGAGTTTGAGGTTTTGATTGATTACTATCAAAACGCTTTTAACAACGAAAAATCACGTATGGCGGTTGAACTGGCCATGCAGCAGCATCCTTACAATACTGCACTTAAAGTGAAACTTGCTCGTCAGTGGGCCAGTGAAGGACATTTTATCAAGTCTCTCGAACTGCTCAGCGAGCTCGAAATTACCGAACCCAACGATGCTGACCTGATCATGACCAAAGGATCGGTTTACAGCATGATGATGGAGTTTGGAAAAGCCATCAACGAATACAAAAAAGCCCTGTCGCTCGCTGACAGCGAAGATCTTGAGGACATATACGCAACAATCGCTTTTGAATACGAAAATCTTTCGGATTTCGACCATGCCCTCGATTACCTCAAAAAGGCCTTGCAAATCTCTAAACAGCCAGAACAGGTGCTTTCAGAAATCGGTATGGTGTTCGAATTGCTGAACGATATGGATCAGGCCATTGCCTTTTTTAATCAGCAGATCGACACAAACCCTTACAGCACAGCAGCATGGTTCAACCTTGGGCTTGCCTTTTTCCATGAAGAACTGTACGAAAAAGCCATCGATGCCTTTGAATATGTGCTGGCTATCGACGACAAACATATGATGGCACTCATCAATATTGGTCAGTGCTACGAAGCCATGGAAGCCTACGAAAAGGCCATCGATACCTATCACGAAGCGTTGACCATCAACCAGCAGGATGCCAATATCTTTTATCGCCTGGGCGAATGTTTCGAGAAGCAAAACCGCTATACCGAGGCGCTCACACACTACCAAAAGGCAACACAGATAGATGAATTTATGGCCGAACCCTGGGCCGGAATAGGTGTGATTTTTGATGAAGAAGGCAATACCAAAACAGCTGTAAAATATATGCAGCGCGCCATTGAGCTGGATCAGTTCAATACGGAATTCCTGCTGATCAAAGCCGATATGCACATCAAACTGGAGGAGTTTAACAAAGCCATCGATTGCTTTAAAAAAGCCGAAGAGCTCGATCCGCGCGATCCTGATCTGTGGGTGGAATATGCTAATCTTTATGTGCTTCAACATCAGTTTGAAAAAGCTTCTCAAATCCTTAAAACAGGACTTATTCATCAACCCGAAAATAATAGAATCCGCTACAGACTTGCTGCTATTCTTTTCAGGCAGCGTAGTGAGGTTCAGGGACAATTCTACCTCGAAACAGCACTCGAACTAGACTACGACGGACATCAGGAATTTTTGGATTTTTATCCGGGAGCTCTCGAAAACATGTATATTGTTGATATGATCAGCATGTATGCACCAAGAAATTGATGCAACAACACCAGACAAAAAGCCGCTTTGAATTTGACTATGCAAAATCTATCCATTGGTGGACTCAAAACATACTTTCGGGAAGGAAAAACACGCGAGCTTCGATTTAGAAAAGAACAACTGCGCCTGCTGCTGAAACTTGTCACAGCCTACGAAGTCCGTCTGCAGGAAGCTCTTTTTAACGACCTTGGCAAATCAGCTTTCGAATCCTATGCTACTGAGATTGGCTTGTTAAGGGAGGAAATCAAAAGACACCTCAAAAATCTTGATCAATGGGCACGTCCTCTGCATGTTAGCACTCCTCTTGCTGCTTTTCCGGCAAGTAGTGCTATCGAAACTATGCCTTATGGCGTTAGCCTGATTATCTCGCCCTGGAATTATCCGGTTCAGCTGGCATTATTACCGCTTGTTGGAGCTATTTCTGCCGGAAACTGTGTTGTAATCAAACCATCCGAATACAGCAGCCATACCGCTGCCGTGCTGGATGAAATGATCAATAACAATTTTGATCCCAACTACATTCGGCTTGTGCAGGGTGATGCCTCCACCAGTAAACAGTTGTTGGCCGAACCTTTCGATTTTATTTTCTTTACAGGAAGCACAAGGGTGGGTCAGGAAGTGATGAAAGCCGCAGCAAAACAGTTGATTCCGCTGGTTCTCGAGCTGGGAGGCAAAAGCCCTTGCATAGTGGATCAGTCAGCTAAAATCGATCTGGCAGCACGCAGGATTATCTGGGGAAAAACCATCAACGCAGGACAAACCTGTATTGCACCTGATTATGTGCTTGTGCACGAGAAGGTTCGCGACAGCCTTGTGGAAGCCATGAAAAAGGAAATACAACGCCAGTGGGGCAATTCGCCCATCACGAATGTGGAATATCCTAAAATCATTGGCAAACCACAATTTGAACGCCTGATGCAATTAATCAAAGGGCAAAAAATTCTATCAGGCGGAAATGCAAATGCCGAAAGCCTCAAAATGGAGCCTACGCTGATAGCGGCTACATCGCTTAATGAAACTGTTATGCAGGAAGAAATTTTTGGCCCTATTCTTCCAATAATCAGTTTTTCGGAAACAAATCAAGCCCTCGAAATCATCCATCAAAACCCCAAGCCACTGGCGATGTATATCTTTTCGGGGAGTAAAACTTTTATCAAAAAAATAAAGACTAATGTGCTCTGCGGAGGCATCACCATCAACGATACCATCATGCATTTCACCAATGCCGGTTTGCCTTTTGGCGGCTCGGGAAGCAGCGGCCTGGGAAGCTATCATGGCAAACACAGCTTTGATGCTTTTTCGCACCAGCGATCGGTGATGAAACGCAGCAACTGGCTTGACCTTTGGTTACGTTATCCGCCCTTTAAATCCAAGCTCAGTTTACTCAAAAAAATCATTCACTAAACGATGAAAACTACGCTACTGCATATTATCAAAGGCATTGCCATGGGTGCGGCCAATGTAATCCCCGGCGTTTCGGGAGGCACAATTGCACTGATCACAGGCATTTTCGAAAGGCTGATCAACGCTATCAAATCTTTCGACGGAAAAGCTGTCAGACACCTGCTTAAATTTGACCTAAAGGCGTTTGCAGCACATACCGATCTACTTTTCCTGATCAGTATCTTTGCCGGCGTTGGCCTGGCTATTGTGTCGCTGGCAAAGTTGTTCGACTTTTTGTTTACAAACTATCCGGCGTATATCTGGTCTTTCTTTTTTGGGCTTGTGCTTGCTTCGGTATATTTCGTTGGCAAAACCGTGCAAAGCTGGAAAATATCTTCCGTTGTAAGCTTTATTATTGGAACAGCCATTGCTGCAGCCGTAACTTTTATGACGCCTGCCACTGAAAGCGACAACTTTTTTTACCTCATGCTTTGCGGAGTGGTAGCAGTTTGCTCTATGATTTTACCAGGTTTGTCGGGCAGTTTTGTTTTAATATTAATGGGCAATTACCAACTCGTTGCCATTGATGCGATTAACAACCGTGATCTCGCGATTCTGTTTCCCGTTTTGATCGGCGCAGTGGTCGGTTTGATTGCGTTTTCACATTTTTTATCTTGGCTGCTAAAAAAATATAAAGATCAAACGATAGCTTTGCTCACAGGATTCATCTTAGGCTCACTGAGTATTCTATGGCCCTGGAAAGAAGCTGTTTATCTGAAAGATACAGCAGGTGAATTACTCCTCAAAGACGGCCTCCCGAAAGTTGCACGTTACATTCCCGAATGGCCTGCCGAGCTCAATCAGGAGGTGATGTTCTCGGCCCTGCTGATGATCGCCGGAATACTTACCATTTGGGCTGTTGAGTTTGCTGCCCAAACAAAAAAACCTTCATCAGAAACTGTTTCATGAAATTGTACGGGCTCATAGGCAAAAAACTTTCGCACTCATTTTCAAAAAATTACTTTGAAAAGAAATTTTCTGAAAACAGCATTGATGCCGCCTATGAACTTTTTGAAATAGCCGATATCGAACAGCTTCACGAACTGATTAGCGCTCATCCTGAATTAGCTGGCTTAAACGTTACGATTCCCTATAAACAAAAAATAATAGCCTATTGCAGTAAACTCGATAAGGCTGCACAAATGACAGGCGCTGTGAATACTGTGCTAATCTCCAGGAAAAACAACAAAATTGAACTCACAGGTTACAATACCGATGTGATTGGTTTTGATACACTTATAAAGCCGGTACTTTCGAAGCTTCAAAAACCCAAAGCACTTATTTTAGGCACTGGCGGAGCTTCAAAAGCTGTGCAATACAGCCTGCGTTCGAAAGGAATTGGCTACACACTGGTTAGCAGACAGGCCTCTAAACCCAACCAAATCAATTATGCGATGCTTACTGCTTCGTTTCTGCGCAGTCATCAACTGATTATCAATACTACTCCTTTGGGAATGTTTCCGGATATTGAATCACGCCCGCCAATTCCTTATCAATACCTGAACGAAAATCATATCCTGATAGATTTAATCTATAATCCTGAAGAAACAGCTTTCCTCAGGGCCGGAAAAACACACATGGCTATTTCCCTTAATGGATTGACAATGTTGAAGTCGCAGGCTGATGCCGCCTGGGCAATTTGGTCGAAGAATCATTGATTCACCCGGCATTACTCAAAAGTAAAAATTTGCTGTTTTAAATCATGGTTTATATTTGCAGCTCGCAATTAATAAAACCATCCATGAAGCGATTTTTTCAATTACTCGGCCCAGGACTTTTGTATGCCGGAGCTGCCATTGGTGTTTCACATTTGGTGCAATCAACCCGTGCAGGTGCCGAATTCGGATTCGATTTGATGTGGATATTGCTGGCAGCCAATCTGTTGAAGTTTCCATTTTTTGAAGTAGGCAATCGCTATGTGCTGGCAACTAACCAAAACCTTATTCATGCCTACAAAAAAGAAGGCAGCTGGGTACTTTGGCTTTTTCTAGCCTTAACAATTATTACCATGTTTCCGATAGTTGCCGCTTTGGTGATTGTAACTGCCGGAATGTCAAATAGCCTGATCCCCAGCACACTCGATGCATTTGAAACCAGTATCATTATCATGGTCGTCACCATGTTGGTACTGATAATCGGGCGCTACAAACTGCTGGATCAAATGATCAAAGTGGTGATTCTTGTGCTTACAGTTTCAACAGTTATCGCTGTAATAGCAGCTTTTGGCGCCGAACGCGAAATGGTTGAAACCGCTATGCAGTCGTTCGACTGGATGGATAAAACACATATTATTTTCCTAATTGCTTTTATTGGCTGGATGCCTGCTCCTATTGATCTTGTGGTGTGGGGTTCGCTCTGGAGCCAAAGTAAATACGAACACCTCAAACAAAAACCTACCATCCGCGAAGCTTTGATTGAGTTCAGGGTAGGCTACTTTGGCACCATGGGAATTGCAGCTGCATTTTTAGCGCTGGGAGCAATGATTATGTACGGAAACGGAGAGGAGCTTTCGCCCAGCGGCGCGGTATTTGCCGATCAGCTGATTATGCTCTATACAAACAGCATCGGCGAATGGGCTTATCCGGTTATCGCGCTGGCAGCTTTCACCACCATGTTAAGCACAACCATTACAGTTTCAGATGCTTTTCCGAGAACCGTAAGAGAATCCATACGACAGCTTTTTCCGCACAGCCCCGAACGCAGGCTAAGCTATATCCTCTGGATGATTATCCTGATGGCTGGCACTGCAATAGTTTTGAGTCAGGCCAAAAGCATGCGCGTGCTTGTTGATCTGGCTACCACGCTTTCGTTCGTTACCGCTCCAATATTGGCTTACCTTAACTACCGCGTTATCACCAATAAATCCATCCCGATACAATTTCAGCCGGCGCCCTACCTCAAAATCTGGTCGGTGATTGGCATTGGTTTCCTAACAATTTTTACACTTTTTTTCATTGGGTGGCGCCTTTTTGCCTGATGATTTGTTAACTATTTACCCAATGTCACTAAAACAAACTCGTGATGATCAACTTCGTACACTTCTCGCCGCATTTTCCGCCCAACTTCAAGAACTTTTCACGTGCTTTAAAAGCTGAAGGTGTTCGCGTACTTGGCCTGGGCGATGCTGTCTGGGAACAGCTCGATCCGCTGCTGCAGTCTTCACTTGCCGACTACTACCGCGTAAATGATATGCACAACTACCCCCAACTCATCAAGGCTATGGGATATTTTACGCATATGTACGGCAAAATTGACGGCCTCGACAGCCACAACGAATACTGGCTCGAAACAGAAGCCAAACTGCGCACCGATTTCAATATCCCTGGCATTAAAACTGCTGATATTGATGTGATACGCAAGAAGTCGGCCATGAAAGAGCGTTTCAGGAAAGCCGGCTTAAAAGTTGTTGAAGGAGAACACGTCACAGATTTCGCTAAGGCAAAAGAATTCACCGCGCTAAATGGCTATCCTGTAATTGCCAAACCCGACAGTGGTGTGGGAGCAGCTGATACTTACAAAATTAACAACGAAACTGAGTTGCATTATTTCTTCGACAAAAAACCTTCGGTGCCCTACTTTATGGAACAATTTATTGACGGCACCATACAATCTTTCGACGGGCTTGTCGATCAGGAAGGCAATTTATTGTTCCACACTGTAAACGTAAACAATGATGGCGTGATGGAAGTGGTAAACAACGACATACACACTTTTTATTATTCATTGAAAACCATTCCTGACGACATTTTCGAAGCCGGTAAAAAAGCCCTCAAAGCATTTGATCTCAAAGGTCGGTTTTTTCATATTGAGTTTTTCAGAACCCATCAAACGGATGAACTGATTGCCCTTGAAGTGAATATGCGTCCGCCGGGTGGTTATACCATGGATATGTTCAACTTTGCCTGTGATGCCGATTTGTATCAGGTGTGGGCCGGCATGATCGCAAAACGTTTATCACACTTCAACTTCAGCCGCAAATACCATATCGCCTACGTCAGCCGTAAAAACCATTATTCCTACCAGCATTCGCATCAACAGATCCTTACTGCTTTTCCTGATGAATTAGTTTTACATGCCGAACTTCCTGAAATCATGTCCAGAGCCATGGGAAATCACGGCTATCTGATCCGTCACGAATCTTTTGAAAGACTTATGGAGATGCAACGTTTTATTCACGAAACAAACAATTAACTCATGCATATAGAATATCACAAGTGGTTCAGCCCGAGACTTCAAAAAGATATGGAGCTCAAAATTTATGGACATTATGGCAAACCTTTCCTGCTTTTTCCTACTCAAGGAGGACGCTTCCACGAAGCAGAAGATTTTGGTATCATAGCCGCTTTGGAACCTTTTATCAATAACGGCCGCATCAAAGTCTTTACAATCGACAGCGTTGATTTCGAAAGCTGGTCAAATCAAGAGATGCATCCTCATGATCGCGGAAAACGCTATGAAGCTTACGAAAGCTATATCATGGAAGAAGTATTGCCTTTGCTGCGGTTGAGTTGTAATAACGAGCAGATCAAGATTGGCACTGCGGGCTTTAGCATGGGAGCCTATCATGCTGCCAATTTCTTCTTTAAACATCCTCATCAGTTTGATACCGTGATAGCAATCAGTGGGATGTACGACCTGCAAAGGCTTGTAGGCGACTATATGGATCAAACGGTTTACTTCAACTCGCCCCTGCATTTCCTACAAAACCTGGGAGACAATCAGCTTCTGGATCAAATCCGACATGGTAAAATCGTGATTGCCGTTGGGCAGGGCGCCTGGGAAGAGGAAATGATTGCCGATACGGCTAAACTAAAAACGCTGCTCGAATCCAAAGACATCCCTGCATGGGTTGATTTCTGGGGACAGGATGTTGACCACGACTGGCCATGGTGGCGCAGAATGATGCCATATTTTATGGATAAACTTGGGGTTTAGCTTGCTGCTAATTCTTTGTTGCGCTCAACTTCGGCGAAGACCCTTAAGAAATTGCCACTCCAGATCTTCTTGATATCCTTTTTTGAATAGCCTCTTCGGAAAAGCTCACGGGTGATATTTTCCAGCTCCGTTACGTCAAAACAATCTGATAGCGCACCACCGCCATCAAAATCTGTACCGATGCCAACATAATCTATCCCAATCAGCTTTACGATATGGTCAATGTGATCTACAAGATCGGCAACTGACGCCAGGTTAGCTGGAAATTGCCGATCGGTAGCATACCAATCAGCACGCGCCTTTTCCATTTGCTCATCGCTTAAGCCTTTAAAGCCATTGTACTTTTCTCTTAAAGCACTAAAAGCACTGTCGCGAGCCGGATTATCAGGCATGTCTTTTACGTAATCGCTTAGCACACAAAGCTGAATCACTCCCCCGTTTTCCTTTAAGGCCAGCAGCATATCGTCCGTAAGATTGCGCGGGTGATTACAAATAGCACGGGCATTGGAATGCGAAGCAATTACGGGTTGATTACTCAAGCGAATCACATCATAAAAAGCACTGTCGGAAATATGACTCACATCGATCATCATACCCAGCCGGTTCATTTCTTGAACCACCTCCACTCCAAAAGGCGAAAGACCGTTGTATTCCGGACCTTTATCGTCTGTTGATGAATCACAGATATCGTTGTTGTATGAATGCGAGAGTGTTATGTAGCGCGCTCCTTTGTTGTAAAATGTTTCGACCAGGCTGAGGTCATTTCCAATGGGATAGCCATTTTCGATACCGATATAAATGGCGCGCTTTCCCTGTTTGGCAATTAAAGCTATATCTGATGATGTGAGTGCCAGGGCTGCCTGATCAGCATTATTGCCCAAAGCCAAGTCGATCGTTTCAAAAATCTGAAAAGCCCTGTCGCGTGCTTTGATATGACTCACAGAATCCCGGGGACCCTGACCAATAAACACGGCGAAAAATACTGCATCGAGGCCACCTTCCTGCATTCTTGGAAAATCAATTTTCCCGCCTTCATTGCGCTTACCAATATCAAAGCCACTTCGCCCCAGCCGAAGAGGCGTATCCGTATGGCTGTCGAGGGTTAAAATTTTTTGATGAAAACGGGAAATCTTATCAGTATTTTGCTGTGAATAAGCAGTTTGCATAACAACAAACCAGCTTAAAATAAAAATAAATATGGATTTATACATCGGTTTTTTTCTGATACGCAAAGCTACGATTTCCGTGAATACATTAGAGGCTTAGCTGCCAACTAAATCAAGGCTTTCTTGCGTTCAATTACTTTTGCCAATAAATCTTCCAGGAAAATGCTATCATTCATTATTTCCATTTTCCAGTCGATGGAATACTCATCCAGCAAAAAAGCCATTGCCATCCCGCTGAAATAAAACCTATTATCACCTCCGGACTCACCTAAAGCCTTTAGGCGCTGGCTTTTTTCTACCTGCCAATAAGCATTATTCTGTTTAAAGTCAAAAGAACCATAATCCAACTCGCGAGCTTTAATATAGGTTTTGTATTCAACATATTTGGCCAGTCCTTCAAGCCATTCCAGCTGCTTTTCGGCCTGAATTTGTGCTTCAGATAGTCCAATTCGGTTTCTTCGGTTTTCACGTGTTAATAAAAAGCTATCCACCAAAGCCGTTCTTGTGTCAGCGTCAGTAGCATCAAGTGCATTCATCAGAAGCCTTCCTTCTTTATTCCAATGCTCAGCAAAATCATTGTCCTTATATGGATAATGTTCCAAAAAACGATGTGAGCCTTCTGCGGTCAGGAAGCGTGCTTCGTTTTGTGATGCCTGAAAAGCATGAAACCATTCGTGATGAACAGAAGCAAAATGCACATCAGGTTTGATTGAGATCAGGAAATAAGGTAAAATATATTTAAAGACAACAGGAATCTCCTCCCTAATGCCCAGATACATCTGCCGGTTCATCTGATGACGCATACCTAAGCTTCCAGCCCAACGGCTTCCCACTGCTACAGCAAAAGCCTGTGGATTAGGATCTTCCCGAAAATAAATTTCAATATCATAATCGGCATTCTCCTCTGCAAATTTCCAATTTGAATCGGGCATTGTCTCCGTGAATAAAAAAGAATATCGATCATTAAACAAGATCAACGGAATTTCGGCACTGCCAAATCCAGGCCAAACCTCATCCCCATATGCTGTCCGGAATGCCTGATAGCTTTGTGCATCAATCAAGACATCTTCTGGAACAGTATTCGTAATATCTGGCTTGCGGTATTTTGCGGTTAATATGATATTGTAGATAAAAAGACCAGCAAGAACCAGTAAAATTAAACTTCCAAGAAACTTTAAACTCTTCTTAATAACCCTCATAAGTCAATACTACTATTTATTGTCACAATTAAAAGTTGCAGGATAAGCAGCAACCGCTTTTCGATATTCAACCGGAAGCTGGCTTAAAAATTCGACGGCCTCACAAACACCGTTTATCAAAGCATAATTTGCCTCAATAGTAAACGCTGAAAGAGCACTTCCAGCATCATTTA
>JAGYNM010000066.1 GCA_018399335.1 Bacteroidales bacterium
ATTTAAAGGACAAACTTTTTGTGACAAAGCCGCTATCCTGAAGGGATTTTTAGAGGCAATATTTGAAGCCAGGTTGGTTGAAACGAATTACGCCCTTACTTCACTTGGCCGAATGAAAGAACTTTGGGGCTATTTAAGATGGTCATTTGATGATCCTGTAAATATCTGGCGTTTAATTCGCAGAACAAAAACACTCGATAATTATCAGGAAGCAGTAAGCAAAGTTTTTACTGAATTTGAATGGAAAGGTGCGGGATTTGCACAAAAAACAAATCCGGATTAAATCAGCTATTTCTTTTTAATCAACTAATTGATTTTATTATGTTTTAACTTAAAAACGTAGTATTTAAGTTTGGTTTTCGCATATAATAACATTTACTTTCTCGCTTATTTTCATTATTTATTGAAAAATAGTCATTTATTGTTTTGATTTTAAGTTTATATTAAATATTTTTGTGACTCAAGAACTTTTTAATATATCGTTTAACTACAAATAAAGCGATAAAGTTCTTATAAGATTAAGCTAATTTGTTCTTATTTAGTATTTTAAGCATTCGACTTGCATTTACCATTGAAGTAATATTTACTATTTTATAAATAAACAAAACGCATATGAAATATTCCACCAAACTAAATGAATTCGACATTCTTGATTTGTTGAATGAATACCAGTCTGAGCTTCGCAAACTGAAGCACAAAGTAGATTTTGTGAAGTCGAAAATTGCTGATTTGGAAGAGCAGTACAGCGTCATTAAGAAAATCAAGGCCGGCTATAAACCAGCCACAGAAGAAACGTCAGAACAGGCTGAAGAGGCTCCAAAAGCAGAAGCAGCATTATCAAAGAAGGAAAGAAAACCTTATCCACTTTCTGACTGGGACAAATTTATTATTCAAACGATTGAGGAACGTGGGCACGCAACACTCAGTAAAGAGATTTATGATTCAGTAAAACAAAAGGCGATAGAAGGCGGGATTTTTACTACGGATGATAAATCAAAAGCTAAAATAAATCAATGTCTGGTGAAACTAACCAACAGACGTGAAGATTTGCGTAAAGTTAAATACAAAGGCAGAGGTTTTGCCTATGCGCTACCTGCCTGGTACGACGAACGCAACCGCTTGAAAAAGGAACACAAAATTCAGTAAGGAGCCTATAATTCTGAGCCGCATAAAATTGCGGCTTTTTTTTGTCTTATCAGCTTCCAAAACCATAATAACTCTGACCGCTTTCCTCGCGTCGTTTCATGGTGTTATCAATCACCTCACGCTTCTGATCTTCGGTGTAACTGTCCCATTGCGCCACTTCTTCGGCCGACCGGAAGCAACCTACACAAATATGATCTGCATCGTAAGTACAAATTAACTGACAGGGTGATTTTATCTTTTTCTTAAGCATATCCCAATTAGATTTTGCCTTAAAAACAGGCCAAAAGCAGTTTTTGTTCAGCGATAAGGTTAAGGTTGCCGCAATATTGCCAAACCTTTTGTTTTAGTGCCAAACCAAATATTACCCTCATCATCAACAAAAATTGATGTAACCCAATCTTCGGGCAAGCCATTGGCAGCAGTGTAAGTTTTCCAGTTGCTGCCATCAAACTTTGAAACACCGTATTGCGTTGCAAACCACATATTACCTTCCAAATCTTCGGCAATGGCATCAACCCTGTCGTAAACCAAACCATCAGAAGTGCCATAATCTGTCACATTGTTACCATCAATTCTGCTAACCCCAGCCAATGAACCTACCCAAACCCGCTGCTGACTATCTACAAACAAATCCAATACGAAATCTGCCAAAGGAAGATCTGCCAAAAAAGTCTGCCAACTACTTCCATCAAAACGTGAAATGCCATACTCTGTGCCAAACCATTTATTTGCTTGCTGATCAATTACCACATCACGTACGATGTTATATACCAAGCTATTACCCTGGTCTTTTTGATAAATAATCCACGAAGAGCCATCAAAATGAGTGACGCCTTTACCGGTAGCAATCCATGGATTTTGCTGACCATCAAGTGCAACATTATAGAGATAGTCATAACTCAATCCGCTTTCGGCATTATAATTAACAAATTGATTTCCGGATAAAACAGAAAGGCCATATGGTGTTGCAATCCAAACAGTGCCATCATTAGCCACCGCTAAACCATTAACCTGGTGATGAATAAGGCCCTGAGGAGTATTATAATTCCTAAAGGAACTGCCATCGTAGGACGAGAAACCAAACTCCGTTCCAATGTATATGCCCGAAGGACCTTGTGTGATACAACGAACATTATTGTTAACTAAGCCATTTTTTGAAGCCAGGTATTCCCAATTTTCATCTACGGGTTTTGGTCCCGAATTCTTTTCACAAGCCGTGAAAAAAATAGCCACAAAAGCTGTTATCAAGAGTCTGAATAATTTCATATAAGCGGTTTTTCTTCATTTAAATTCATCCTGATACGGGAAGCAACAATATCTATAGCAACCTGATTGGCACCTCCCTGCGGAATAATGATATCTGCAAAACGCTTCGTTGGGTCAATAAACTGCAAATGCATCGGTTTTACAAAATGCTCGTAATGTTTAAGCACCTCCAGAAACGACCTTCCCCGCTCCTCTATATCGCGCTGAATAATGCGCATCAAGCGATCATCGCCATCGGTATCCACATAAATTTTAATGTCCATTCTCCGGCGAAGCTCGGCATTGGTGAGCACGAGAATTCCTTCAACAATTACCACTTTTGTCGGTTTTACAGGAATACTCTCTTTAGATCTGGCACAGCTTACATAAGAATAAATTGGCATAGGAATCGTTTCGCCACCACGCAGGCGATCGATATGATCAATTAAGAGATCAAACTCAATTGATGCCGGATGATCAAAATTTATCTTTTTCCGCTCGTCGGCAGACAAATGACCATTATCGCGGTAATACGCATCTTGCGAGATTACAGAAACTGAGCTGTTCGGGAGTGCCCGAATGATTTTTTTTACGACCGTAGTTTTTCCCGAGCCGGACCCTCCGGCAATCCCGATGATTAGCATTTGTGGTTCTTTTCCGTGGTTTTGACGGCCAAATTTACAGGTTTTTTAATAATACTTTCCGCTAAATTTTTAAAAGGCTTTGAAATACAATTGCTCAGTAAAAAATCAGCCAGATCTAAAAAGACCTGGCCAATTCATAAAATCCCAAAGTTAAACTCAGCAAAAGTTTCTTTTTAAGATATCCTATTTATTTCATTTTCAATTCTATAACAGAAAACTCATCATAATACCTGCCGCCACAGCCGAACCAATCACACCAGCCACATTAGGTGCCATTGCATGCATCAGGAGGTGGTTGGAAGGATCATTTTTTAGCCCTTCGAGCTGCACTACACGAGCGCTGTCGGGCACGGCCGAAACTCCAGCTGCTCCCACCAATGGATTAATTCTGTTATCTCCTTTAAGAAAAAGATTCATCACTTTAGCAAAAAGTACCCCACCGGCAGTGGCTACCATAAACGAAAGAGCTCCTAAAATAAAAATCAGGATCGATTCACTTGTCAGAAACACATCGGCCTGTGTTGAAGCCCCAACAGTAAGTCCAAGAAGGATAGTAACGATATCTATCATACTGTTTCGGGCCGTATCAGCAAGACGCTTGGTAACGCCGCTTTCCTTCAGAATATTTCCAAAAAACAGCATTCCCAAAAGTGGAAGCGCTCCGGGGGAAATAAAAGTAGTTAAAATCAAGCCCACAATAGGGAACATGATTTTTTCAAGCTTACTCACCGAACGAGGTGGCTTCATACGAATCAGTCTTTCCTTTTTAGAGGTAAGTAATCGCATGATAGGAGGCTGAATAACAGGCACCAAGGCCATATAGGAATAAGCAGCTATCGCAATCGGTCCGATAAGATTTTTAGTTTCATACCCATGTACGATTGTTCCATTTGCCAGTTTTGAGGACAAGAAAATAGCCGTTGGGCCATCCGCACCTCCAATAATTCCAATGGAGCCGGCTTCTGGCATATTAAAACCAAGATACAAAGCCCCCAGAAAAGTTAAAAAGATACCAATCTGAGCAGCAGCACCCAGAAGCATCAATCGAGGATTAGAAATTAAAGAAGAGAAATCGGTCATTGCGCCAATTCCAAGGAAAATAAGAGGTGGATAGATACCCTTCAAAACCCCATAGTAAAGGTAATTAAGTACACTTCCTTCCTGATAAATTCCCAATTGCAAATTGATTCCATCATCCTGAAAAAACGGTATGTTACCAATTATTATACCGGATCCGATAGGGACCAGCAACAAAGGCTCATAGTCGTAGCGGATTGCCAGGTAAATAAAAAACAATCCAACCACAATCATTACCAAATTTCCACTGGTAGCATTTCTAAATCCCGTAAAACTGATAAACTTATTGATTCCCTCAATAGTTTTTGCAATAGCGAATTTGGCAAAAGGCACATCCTCATCCGCTGAGGCAGTGCTTGCTGATGAAGTAGCCGTTTCGGGCAACACACGATTTGCCATTCCTGGATTTGTTACTACCAACAAATTGAGCATTAACAATAAACCCAAAACCGCAAAAACAGTAAACGCTTTTTTTAGCTCCATGATCCTATTCCATTTCAAGTAAAACATCACCCTGCAACACGCTATCGCCCGGGTGTACTTTCAAACTTTTTATTGTGCCGTCTTTCTCGGCCATAAGATTGTTCTCCATCTTCATGGCTTCATAAATCAAGAGTTTATCTCCACGTTTTACGTGATCACCCTGTTTCACAAAAACCTGCATGATATTTCCCGGGAGCGGTGCTGTTACTTTTGAAGGTATGGCCTTGGTATCCTTTTCCTCTCTTTTGATTTCGTGCGATCCGGAAGGATTAGGGCGTGAAGGACGAACCAGAATTGGTGTTTTCGACTCTGCTTTTTGTCGTTCTATTTCAATATGATAAGGTGTGCCATTCACTTCCACTTCGGCTATTGAGCCTTCGAGCTTCAGCACATCAACCTCATAATTATTACCACTTATTGTAAATTTAAAACTTCTCATGATTACTGTTTTAGCGATTCAAGTTTCTCAATCCGTAAATTTTAGAGCTCCAGGGCGAATAGGTTCTGGATACTTTTTTGATTGTCAACACATTGCTCTCCTCATCATGCAGCTGACAGGAAATATAGAGTGCCAAGCTTATAGCAGCGGCTACCTCTCCGGGAATGGAAAGATCCTTTTCGTCTTTGGTTGCATCAAGCTTGCCCTGCCGGCGTAACTTCGACTTGAGCTGCATATTCAAAATCTTACTAATCTGAAAGAAAACAAAGTATAAGATTACCAATGCAGCAAAAACAATCAGATATCCTACTATGGAAATCACAACTCCTTCGATGAGTGTGGTTTCAGGTACATCAACAAATTCCGTCAATAAAAACATAAGGCGCTGTTATAAAGGTATGTTGGAATGTTTTTTAGGTGGATTTACATCCTTTTTGGTGGCCAATGCCTGCAAAGCCCTGATCACCCTGAAACGGGTGTTGCGTGGCTCAATTACATCATCTATGTAACCAAAACGGGCAGCTTCATAAGGATTAGCAAATTTATCACGGTACTCAGCTTCCCGCTCAGCAATAAAGGCAGCCCGTTCTTCAGGATCCTTGATTTCCAATATCTTGCGTCCTTCGAGCACTTCAATGGCTCCGGCAGGTCCCATTACAGCAATTTCGGCCGATGGCCATGCGTAATTGATGTCGCCGCGCAATTGCTTTGAACCCATCACGTCATGCGCTCCGCCATAGGATTTGCGAAGTGTAATTGTAACCTTTGGCACTGTTGCTTCGCCATAGGCAAACAACAATTTTGCCCCGTGAATAATGATACCACCATATTCCTGACCACTACCAGGCAAAAATCCCGGTACATCAACAAGCGTAACGATAGGAATATTGAAAGCATCACAAAAACGCACAAAGCGCGCGGCCTTGCGACTGGCATCAATATCAAGTACGCCAGCAAGGAAATTAGGTTGATTGGCCACTATTCCAACAGGCATCCCGTTGAATTTGGCAAAACCAACAACAATATTTTTGGCATAATTACGATGGATTTCAAGAAATTCTCCCTCATCAACTATGGCATGAATAATATCTGTAACATCATAAGGTTTGTTGGCATTATCCGGAATAATTTGATTCAGGCCGTCTTCAATCCTGTTGATTGGGTCGTTACACTCGACCAATGGCGGATCTTCCAGGTTGTTTTGAGGTAAATAACTCAGCAACTTGCGAATCAATAAAATTCCCTCTTCCTCGTTGGTAACCACAAAATGGCTAACTCCTGATTTGGTTCCATGCACCCAGGCACCACCCAGATCTTCGGTGGTGATGTCTTCGCCAGTAACAGTTTTGGTAACCTTTGGACCGGTAACGAACATATAACTCGATTGCTCGCTCATGAGCACGAAATCGGTTAAGGCGGGCGAATAAACCGCGCCTCCTGCACAAGGCCCGAAAATGGCAGAAATTTGAGGGATAACGCCCGAAGCCATTATATTACGCTGAAATATTTCAGCATAACCGGCAAGACTTTTAACGCCTTCCTGAATACGCGCTCCACCGCTATCATTGATCCCGATAAGTGGTGCACCAACCTTCATGGCCTGATCCATCACTTTGCAAATCTTAGCAGCAAACGTTTCGGATAAAGAGCCCCCAAAAACAGTGAAATCCTGTGAAAAAACATACACCACACGGCCATCAATAGTCCCGTGCCCGGTTACTACTCCGTCGCCAAGATACTGTTGTTTTTCCAGTCCAAAATCTGTGGAACGATGGGTTACAAACATGTCGAATTCTTCAAAGCTACCTTCATCAAGCAGTAAATCAATACGTTCGCGCGCAGTTAATTTACCTTTTGCATGCTGAGATTCAATACGTTTTTCGCCGCCACCTTTTTTGGCTTCAATACGCTTCTCCAGTAATTCCTGGATTTTTTGTTCAATTGCCATAAAAACAGGTATTATTTGTTTTTGTCTTCACATAATTCAGTTAAAACTCCGAAAGTAGATTTGGGATGCAAAAATGCAATATGTAAACCTTCGGCTCCCATACGAGGCTTTTCATCAATCAGCCTTATTCCACTCTCTTTAGCTTCTTCGAGGGCATTTTCCAAACCCTCAACGGCAAAAGCAATGTGATGAATGCCTTCTCCCTTCTTTTCGATGAACTTTCCGACAGGGCCTTCCGGATCGGTGCTTTCCAATAATTCAATCTTAGTTTGACCTATTTTAAAGAATGCCGTACGAACCCGCTGATCTTTTACTTCTTCGACTGCATAGCATTCAGTTCCTAATAATTTTTCGTAATACGGAATAGCTTCATCAAGTGTTTTGACTGCAATTCCAATATGCTCTATATGAGATGGTTTCATGAAATATGATATTTTGTTAATTTTTTCACAAAAGTATAAATTATTTCGGAGGTGGGTCGTATAGCATATTCACTTTTTTTAGTATTCTTCCTCAAATACATCAATTTAGAAACTTTCTAAGCAATCAGGAAATTGCACGTTATCGGACATAAAAAAACCTGCCGAAGCAGGTTAATTCAAATCCTATAAAAAGTTTCTTATGATTACTTAGGATCGTATGCCCATTTAAGCCAGATTGATCCCCAGGTAAAACCGCCTCCAAATGCTGTTAGAATAACATTATCGCCTTTTTTGAGTTGGTTTTCCCACTCCCAAAGACAAAGCGGCAGGGTTCCGCTGGTTGTATTGCCGTAGCGCTGTATATTAATCATCACCTGCTCTTTTTTGATACCCATGCGGCGGGCCGTAGCATCAATGATTCGCAAATTAGCCTGATGCGGCACCAACCATGCAATATCATCCGATTTCAATCCATTCTTGTCCATTATGCCTACTGCAACATCAGCCATATTTGTGACTGCAAATTTAAAAACAGCCTGCCCTTCCTGATAGATGAAATGCTCTCTTGCATCAACGGTTTCGTGCGATGCAGGCTTCACCGATCCACCTGCTTTTTGATGCAGGTGCACCATACCCGAACCATTAGTATGCATCAATGCATCCATAACGCCAACCTCTTCGGTAGTAGGCTCAAGCAAAAGCGCTCCGCCACCATCTCCAAAAATAACACAGGTTGTGCGATCGGTATAATCCACAATCGACGACATCTTATCAGCTCCAACTACAACAACTTTTTTGTGTGTGCCGCTCTCAACAAATTTTGAAGCAGTTACGATAGCATATAGCAAACCGGAGCAAGCTGCATTCATATCAAAGCTAAACGCATTTTTAATGCCGCAATTATGACTGATAATATTGGCTGTGGCCGGAAATTGCATATCGGGAGTTACCGTGGCACAAATCAGCATATCTACCTCTTCAGGTTTTGTTCCGGTTTTTTCAAGCAGCCCTTTAACAGCCTCAGTACCTATAACTGAAGTTCCTTGTCCTTCGCCTTTTAAAATATGACGTTCCTTGATACCAGTACGTGATAGTATCCACTCGTCATTGGTGTCAACCATTTTTTCAAGTTCCTGATTTGTCAGGATATAATCCGGCACCCAACCATGGATTCCGGTGATTGCAGCATGTATTTTGGTCATTACTTCTCTAGATTAGTGCAAAACTGCCAGGTTAATTATTGTCCGTAATTAGCCATTGCATTTCTGATCTGGTCATGCAAGCCCGACTTGGCTACGTTGCGGAGCAGCAACATCATATTTTTTATTGCGATCGGACTACTGATACCATGTCCGATCACAACAGCTCCATTAATCCCGATAATCGGGCTACCACCATGAATTTCATAATTAAAACGACTAAAATAGTCATCAAGCAGACCCCGCTTTTCCATCAAACGATACATCGCTTGAATTTGCTTGATTACCACATTTCCGGTAAAGCCATCTGTGATCACAACATCAGCACGATCGTTAAATAGATCACGACCTTCTACATTGCCAATAAAGTTGTAATCTGTTGCCTCTTTCATCAAAAGATAAGCTGATTGTACTAGTAGGTTACCTTTTTT
Organism: Bacteroidales bacterium; assembly: GCA_018399335.1. Lineage (GTDB taxonomy): Bacteria > Bacteroidota > Bacteroidia > Bacteroidales > F082 > UBA5536. The sequence continues at coordinate 9,035 of JAGYNM010000066.1, forward strand.
CTCTTCCTGCCCGATATTCAACAAACCTACTCTGGGATCATTGATGCCCAAGACATAACGTGCATAAAGAGCCCCCAGTAAACCATACTGATAAAGCACATCAGGTTTGGCATCGGGATTTGTACCTACATCCATGATGATGTTGTTACCACCATCAAGTTTTGGAACCATCACGGCACTGGAAGGTCTGATTACCCCCGGAATTGTATTGATAGCATAAACTGAACCCACCATCATGGCGCCACTATTGCCTGCGCTGGCAAAACCATCAATTTTACCTTTACGCAGCCACTCAAATCCTATCACTATCGACGAATCTTTCTTTTGCTGAAAAGCTTTGAGTGGTGAATCTCCCATTGCAATAACGCCAGGGGCATGCACCAGCTCCAATCGCGTATCACTTATTTCAGCTGATTGGAGATAACTTTGAATCTGCGCCTCATCACCAATTAAAACAAGCTTGTCCTCTTCCGGCATCTTATGCAGCAAGAGTGGAATGCTATCGAGTGTGGATTGGGGAGCAAAATCGCCACCTGAAACGTCGAGACCAATTCGCATGAAGGTTCAGTTTAGGTAAAAAGCCTTTGCTTAGGCTTTTGCTCCTTCCATCACCAATTGACCTTTGTAATACAGGTCGCCATCAACATAATAAGCCCTGTGATAAACATGAATTGCACCTGTTACAGGACATTTGGCCAAATTTGGTAACTCTGCCTTGTAGTGCGTTCTTCTTTTATCTCTTCTGGTTTTCGACGTTTTACGTTTAGGATGTGCCATTGTAATTTTTATTAAATATTAAACCTCTTAAATATTTCCTATTTCAATTTATTTTTAAGCGCTTCAAGTGCTTGCCACCTCGGGTCAGTTTCTTCTGTAACTGTCAATTGTTCTAGTCTGGCTAATACCTCAGGATTGCAACCTGAGGTGCCATCTTCGTTGTCAGGATGAACCCTGCGAAGCGGAAGCGACAGCAAAATATATTCATAAAAAAGATGATTCAAATCAAGCTGATGCTGATCGGTTGGAATGACCAAAACCTCATCATCTTCCTCATGAAAAGATTCACCGTACTTGATATAAAGACTATAATCTGCCTCAATTTCATGCATAAAGTTTTCGTTGCAACGATCGCAAGGCACTTCAACTTCACCCTTTAAATCAAAATCAAGGCTTAGCATATTATCCTGTTTATCCAACTCGAGGTGGATAACTACACTTCCTTTTTTGATTTCGGCGTAGTCAAGCGCATTGAAAACAGCATCATTCACCACGAAATCATAGCTATGAATTCCGGCTGAAAGCCCTGCAATTGGAACGATAAACTCCTGAAATGGTTTCACTATTAAGCACTTAAAAATCGGGCGGCAAAGATATACATTAATCTTTTGTTCTACAAATAATTATTATTGCTTTTAGTGGCTGAACTAAAGCTGCAAGCGCAAAACCTGTTCTAAAAATCAACGCCAGTGGCAGACAGAAAAAAATATTTGTTATTTTTTTAACACATCAAAGGATTTTATAAATTCGCAGGCTAAAACCATGTTAAAACCGGACAGTATTGCATAATCAAACAAAGCTGCCCGGGGTCAGGATTAATAACTTAACACATTTATTACTATGATGTTACTCAATAAAATGATTGCCGGAATGCTCCCCTTTATGCCCAAAAGCTTTGTTTGGTTGTTTTCGAAGCGTTACATTGCCGGAAAAAAAATTGAAGATGCAGTTGCTGTTAGCAGGCAGCTAAACGAAGAAGGGATGATGGTTACCATTGATTTGCTCGGAGAATTTATCACCCGCCTCGATCAGGCCGAAGCAAATAAAAATGAATACCTGGAAATCATTGAAACAATTCAGGCAGCTAATATCAATGGCAATTATTCATTGAAGCCCACTATGTTTGGCTTGTTGCTTGACAAAGAAGTGGCTTATAAATACATCCGCGAAATTGTTGCCAAAGCCGCTTCATTTAACAATTTTGTTAGAGTGGATATGGAAGATTCACAATGCGTTGATCTGGAAATTGAGCTCTTCCGCAAACTTAAAGCTGAATTTCCGAAAAATGTTGGATTAGTACTTCAAGCCTATTTGAAACGTACCAAAGGCGACATCAAAAACATGCTCGATTTGCAAAAGGAAGGCGTCCCTGTTAATTATCGCCTGTGCAAAGGCATTTATGTGGAACCGGCAGAGATTGCCTACAAAAAGTACGAAGTCATTAATGAACATTTCCTGGAAGATCTTGAATACATGTTCCAAAATGGCATTTATGCTGCAATCGCCACACATGACAAACCACTTGTTGAAGGTGCTTACAAACTGATCGAAAAGTATAAAGTGCCCAAGCATATGTACGAATTCCAAATGCTTTACGGTGTAACGCCTCAATTGCGCAAATCCATTGTTGACGATGGCCACCGCATGCGTATCTATGTTCCCTATGGCGAACAATGGTTTGCCTATTCCACACGCCGCTTAAAAGAAAACCCAGGCATGGCTATGGACATTATCAAAGCACTTTTTGTAAGAGGTTAACCATCAAATTCTTTCATAAGAATACCGTCAGAAAGCAATTTTCAGGCGGTATTTTTTTTTCAAAAGATCTCATAAAACACAAATCTATTATTTAGAATCCTTCTGAATTAGTGTGTTTTAAATCCATTTTAAGGAGTTTTTTGTATTTTTCGGATTCAAAAATCATCAGCCCCTGATTATCAGGATCTCTGAAATGAAAAACCAATCTAAATATGAAACTCCTCATCATAGGCCTTTGCGCCTTTTTG
>JAGYNM010000067.1 GCA_018399335.1 Bacteroidales bacterium
ATCCCAATGATCCTGAAAGAGCTTTTGATAATTTCTTTTTCACTGAAGGTGATTTTGGTACGCTGGCATTTGAGGATTTATGGCCTTTTAGAGGAGATTACGATTTCAATGATGCTGTAATTGATTATAATTTTAATCAGGTCACGAATGGAAATAACGAATTGGTTGAGTTGTCAGCAACGCTTATTTTGCGTGCACATGGAGCCTTTTATCACAATGGATTTGGAATAGAATTTCCTTTTCCTGCCAACGCAGTCGAATCTGTAGCTGGTACTTCTCTCAGTTCAAATTACATTACAAATAATGCTAATGGCACAGAATCCGGACATAGCAATGCTGTAGTAATAATGTGGGATGATTCCTATGAGGTGCTACCCCCGCAATACAGCGGAATTGGCGCTAATACTACCGAAGGTGCGCCTTTTATCATTCCTGATACGCTTCAGATAATGATTCGGCTCGCTGATCCAATTCCATTAAATCAAACAGGCGTACCTCCCTATAATCCTTTTATGATCGTGGATGGACAGCGCGGCGTTGAAGTGCATCTGCCAGACAAAGCTCCAACAGCACTTGCTGATCTTAGTTTGATTGGCACAGGTCATGATGACAGCGATGCCGCTACTGGTCGTTTTTATAAAACTCCAGAAAACCTTCCCTGGGCAATTAACATTGTCGAAAAGTTTGCTTATCCCGTTGAAAAGGCAGAAGTAATTCAGGCGCATTTGAAATTTGCAGCTTGGGCCGAAAGCAGCGGGGAATTATTTCCTGATTGGTTTAAAGATGTGAGTGATTATCGTAACAATGCCTTGATATACAAAGAAGAAACAGAATAGTGAATTGGTTGATACATTTAAAGGGTCGGAGATTTCCGGCCCTTTTTTATTTCCGGGCGGCTGGATTAATTAACTTCGCGTTTCAAATCGTATGCTCATTTTATGACTACTGAAACGCGTATTACACTATTTGCAGATGTCGTTATTCCGCTGGCTGTTCCCGGAACTTTTACCTATCGTATTCCATTTGTGCTTAATGATCAGGTTGTTGTGGGTATGCGCGTTATCGTGCAGTTTGGACGGAAAAAAATATTAGCAGGCGTAATAAGTCGGCTTCATGAAGAAATTCCAAAGGGTTTTAGTCCAAAATACATTCTTGATTTGCTTGATGAAAGACCTGTCGTTGTTGAAAAGCAGCTTCAGTTTTGGAAATGGATGAAGGATTATTACCTCTGTAATCTCGGTGAGGTAATGCAAGCCGCAATGCCTTCTGCACTTAAACTCAGCAGCGAAACCATGATTCAATTATCGGATCAATATGTCAACGATAAGCATCAGCTGAATGAAAATGAATTTTTGATTATTGAAGCCCTGGAATTGCAGCAGAAAATCACACTTTCGGAAGTGAGCAAGATTCTTGGCATTCAGAAAGTAATGCCCATAATTCGCAACCTTATTGATCGGGGTTTGGTTGTTACCGAAGAAGAGGTGAAAGAGAAATACCAACAGAAGAAAGAAGCTGTTGTAAGTTTAAGTAATGAATTTCACGACGACAGCGCTTTGCAGGAACTGATGAATCAGCTTGAAAAAAGAGCCTATAAGCAATTGGAGCTGTTACTTTCTTATTTGAGCATGGCTCCATTAGGCGGAAGTGTTACTGAGGTTTCTGCAGCAGTTTTACTCAAAAAAGCCAATGCTTCTCATGCCCAACTAAAGGCGCTTGCCGATAAAGGTGTTTTTACTCAAGCTAAAAAAGTGATAAGTCGGCTCGATCAATATATGGCTGATCTTCAGCCTGATGATATTGAACTTACCCCGGCACAGCTTGTGGCTTTGGACGAAATCAAAACAAAAATCACAGAAAAAGGCGTTGTTCTGCTACATGGCATCACGTCAAGTGGAAAAACAGAGTTGTATATCAAGCTGATAAATGAAAATCTGAAGCAAGGCAAACAGGTTTTATATTTACTGCCTGAGATTGCACTCACTACGCAGATTATTCAACGATTGAAACGCTATTTTGGCGAAAGCCTGGGCGTTTATCATTCGCGCTATAATATGCACGAGCGTGCTGAAATTTGGCAAAAGGTTTTGCAGTACGATGTTCATGACCAACAATCGGAGCATCAATTGATTATCGGTCCCCGCTCGGCCTTGTTTCTGCCGTTTCAAAATCTGGGATTAATCATCGTTGATGAGGAACACGATCAATCCTATAAGCAGTATGATCCTGCCCCGCGATATCATGCACGCGATGCAGCCCTTGTTTTGGCCAGGATGCATGGCGCCAAAGTGCTGCTTGGTTCGGCCACACCCTCTTTTGAGTCGTACTTCAATGCCAAAAACGGAAAGTTTGGCCTTGTGAAACTGATGGAACGTTTTGGTGGAATTGAGCTTCCTGAGATAGAAATTGTTAACCTGAGAGAGGAGAAAAAGCGTAATACTATGCAGTCGCATTTCAGCCGGCCACTGATGGAAGAAATGAAAACCGCTATCGAGCATAAAGAGCAAGTTATTTTATTTCAAAACAGGAGAGGGTTTGCGCTCCGGCTCGAATGTGAAGCTTGCAATTGGGTGCCCGGATGTCGCCATTGCGATGTGAGTTTGATTTATCACAAACATCAGCGGCTTTTGCGTTGTCATTATTGTGGTTTTGCCATGGAGGTTCCGGCCGAGTGTCCCAACTGCCAAAGTACCGCACTTAAAATGCATGGGTTTGGTACAGAGAAAGTTCAGGAAGAATTGCAGCTTTTGCTTCCGGATGCCAGGATAAGCCGTCTTGATCTGGATACAACCCGCAGCAAATTTGGGTTTCAGCAGATTATTGAGGCTTTCGAAAAGCATGAAACAGATATTTTGACTGGAACACAAATGGTTACCAAGGGTCTGGATTTCGACAGCGTGCGCATTGTTGGAATTTTGAATGCAGATAATATGCTTTCTTATCCTGATTTCAGAGCACACGAAAGAAGTTTTCAGTTGATGGCTCAAGTCGCAGGACGCGCCGGACGAAAAAGTAAAAGAGGTAAAGTGCTGATACAGACGCATCAACCTGGCCATCCGCTTTTGCAGGATGTAATTCGGAATGACTATGATGCTATATACGAACGGCTTATGGCAATTAGGCAGGAATATCATTACCCGCCTTATTACCGCTTAATTTTAATAAAGCTCAAACACCGCGATCAGTACAAACTCAATATGGCTGCAAACGACCTGGCGCTGGCACTTCGCAAGGATTTTGGTCAGCAAGTGCTTGGTCCCGAATTTCCTATGGTTTCGCGAATCAGAAATCTTTACATTAAGCAGATCCTGATTAAATTTGACAGACGACAACATTCTGGTGAAATAAAAGCTTTGCTAACAAGCAAAATTTCAGCTTTTTATGCAAATCCTGATCATAAATCCTTAATTGTTCAGTTGGATGTGGATCCTCAATAATTTTTATAATATGCCTGTCATTTAATAGCAAAAGCTTTTGAATAAAGGGTCTTAAACAGCGCAACCGATAACTGATTTTTTAAAGAATTTTAATTTTTTTGAAATACTTTTGGCTTCTTTTTTGTTTAAAAATAGAAGTTGTGTTTTTAAGCACAACATTTGTTTTTTCCAGGAGAGTTTCCTTAGGTTTTTTATCGGTCTACGAGATGAATCAGGCTCCCTGACAAAATTTAAATTTCAAAATAATTCTATGAATTTTCATTCAATAAAGCATTTAATCAAGATTAAATTAGTATTTCTATTTATTGGTATTTTCTCCTTTACTGCTTATGCCGAGGTTCCTGCCGAAAAAGATAGTGGTGTAAAAGGAAAAGTGGTTGATAGTCAGACGAAGTCAGTAGTGGAATATGCTACTGTGATGATTTATCGCGCTGCTGATTCCAGTTTTGTTGAGGGCGGTATCACCGATGCCAAAGGCAGTTTTCAGATGAAGCTTAAACCCGATGAGTATTACCTGACAATTCAGTTTTTGGGTTACAAAACCATGTCGGTGGATGCCTTTGAGGTGGATCGTGGCAGGAATTTATTCGACCTGGGGCGTTTAATGATTGCGCCTGACAATGCCTTGTTGGAGGAAGTGGAAGTTGTGGCAGAGAAAAGTACGGTTGAAATGACATTAGATAAACGTGTTTTTAATATCGGAAAAGACCTGAGTTCAACTGCTGGAAATGCCATCGAAGTGCTCGAAAATATTCCTTCTGTAACTGTTGATATTGAAGGTAATGTGAGTTTAAGAGGTGATGAGGGCGTAAGAATTTTGGTTGATGGAAAAGTATCTGGCCTTGCCGGAATAAATAGCCGGGATGCTTTGCGCAGTTTGCAGGCTGATATGATTGAGCGCATTGAAGTCGTTACAAATCCCTCGGTTCGTTATGATGCCGAAGGAACAGCAGGAATCATCAATATTGTGTTGAAAAAAGATCGGCGAAATGGATTTCATGGCTCGATCGATCTTAATACCGGATATCCTTTGCAGTATGGGGTGGGCATTAACACGAATTATCGCTTTAAGAAAGTAAACTTTTTTGCAAATTACGCTTTGAATTACCGCGAAAGACTGGGTTCAGGAAATTATCGTCGTGATTTTTTCAGACCCGAAGGTACTTATACAACGCTACAGGAGTCAGATCGAAACCGAACAGGGCTCAGCAATATGATCCGCACTGGCGCTGAATATTTCTTTACGCCCAATGATGTGCTAACTTTTAGCCTGATGTATCGCTATTCTGATCAAAAGAATAAATCTACCATCGTTTATAATGACTTTGGTCCTGGTAATGAATTTCTTGGCTCCAGCGAACGTGTTGATGATGAAACTGAAACGGATCCAAATCTGGAGTATTCAATTAACTACAAAAAAGATTTCGGTAAGAAAGATCACACGCTAACAGCTAATCTGCGTTATTTTGATAATTCTGAAACAGAGCGGTCAAACATTATTGAAACCATCAGGCCTGTTGATTTACTGATGAGTCAGGAGTTTCAGAAAATTGAAAACAAAGAGCAGGAGTCTAATTTTCAGGTGCAGCTCGATTATGTGCATCCTTTTAATGAGCGTTCGAAATTTGAAGCCGGTGCTAAATACGAACAACGCGAAATTGATAATAATTACATTGTCGAAGAACTTAATGAAAACGGTGAATATGTGAATCTGCCGGATTATACCAATCGTTTTATTTATGATGAGAAAATTTTGGCGGCCTACGCTCTTTTTGGCAACGAATTGGGGCGTTATTCCTATCAGCTGGGATTGAGATCAGAATATTCAGAGATCAGCACCTTATTGCAGGAAACTGATGAGTCAAATAGTCAAAACTACCTGAATCTTTTTCCAAGTGCTCACCTTAATTATAAGCTTACCGAAGACGATCAGGTTCAGGTAAGCTACAGCCGCAGAATCAGGCGCCCGGGCTTTTGGCAATTAAATCCTTTCAGGTCATTTGCTGATAACAGAAATATTCATACCGGTAACCCAAATCTAAGGCCAATATATACAGATAGTTATGAGTTGGGTTACTTAAGATATTGGGAAAATGCCAGTTTGAATTTCAATACCTATTATCGGTACAGTACAGATGTATTTCAGCGAATTGAAACAGTTGATACTTTGGGAATTACATATACAGGTCCTGTTAATTTTGCCCAAAACAATAGCTACGGTCTGGAGTTGATCGGTAATGTAAGTCCAAAAAAATGGTGGAATGTGAATGGAAGTTTGAATTTTTATCGTTCGATGACAGATGGTGAAGCCAATGAAATTCAATACAATACGGATTATATTACGCTTACAGGGCGTGTTATGAACAAATTTACAATTCAGCGCGGCTTTGATATGCAGTTATCGGTTAATTATCGCGGGCCAATGGACATGCCACAGGGAACTCGTGAAGCTACCTGGTCGGCCGATTTTGGTGCAAGTAAGGATATTTTTAACGGAAAAGGCACTTTAACCCTTAGCGTAAGGGATATGTTCGGAACCCGCCGCTGGGCCTTCGAAACTTTTGCCGAAGATTTTTACACCAATAGCGAGTTCAGGTGGAGCACCACAACGATTACCTTAAACTTCAATTACAGAATAAACCAACAGAAGAAAAGAGGATCTGCCGAAAGGGGAGAAGGGCAACAAATGGATGAAGGAATGGAGTTTTAATCCATTAATTTTCAAGGATAATGAGTGAGTCTGATTCGACTTCTTCATCAAAAAATGTATCTGGAATTTCTCCGTTAATTTTGAAATTGCTGTAATTCAAGATTACATTTCCGCTGGTTTTATCACTTTTGTCTTTCTTTTTTTTGTCCATCGCCATATTTCCCATAAACTGCATTGGGATATCGATCTGAGCAATATCAAAGCTCACTTTAGTTGAAACAGGCAAATCATATGGCAAATTTCCATATTCGAAAGACATTAATGAATTTCCTTGTTTTGGGCTGGTAATCTCCATTTTGTTAATCCTGATAAGATTTTTGTCAATCCAAAGGCTGGCAATGACATAATCAGCATCTGCTGTCATCGGAACAATTTTAATCAGGTGATTTGTGTCGTCGCTACTTACATAAAGCGCTGTATGAGGCTGAAGCAGCATTTTTTGCATCGAAAAATTTAGTCCCTTTTTGGGCACAAGCGCGAATCCTGTTGCTCTGAATTTGAATTTGTCAGGAGATTTGAAAAATATTTTCCCTTTTTTTATGGGGATACGGATAAAATCAACGTCAACATCTATTAGCACATCCGCACTAAAAGTCTGTATTTTGCTGCTGTTTGTAATGATGTGTTTGACCAGGCTGTCGGCAAGACTTTGTGCTTTGATCGCTGGGGTAAAAATGAGTAATAAAACAAAGAGTGATATCGATTTCATGATTGAATGTCTTTTCGTGTAAAAATAAGCCAGGCGGCAAGGTAAAATACAGTGATATGTGCCACCATAATCGTTATGGCCTTGATAATGGCATCCATTCTAAGTGGCTCATCAAAAAACAGTTGCCAACCATTAAGGTAAGTCGTAAATAAGAATGGTTTGATGGGATCGAAAATTCCTATGCTGAAATTAGAAATGATGGTAAAGAGAATGAGCACTGACATGCTTGCTACCACTGGTCCCAGTGAATTAGTTGCTTTGGTCGAAAAAAGAAAAGCCAATCCCGAAACCACCCACATACTAATCATTCCATAACCATATGCGGCACCAAAACGCCATAAAACATCTGTCGAATCAAAGATATTGATGGTTTCCAAAAGCACGATCATATCTCCGGCAGGGAAGAAAAATCTCCCAATAACGAGACTCATTATGGCCAGAAAAACAACTAACATAGCAGTATAAACTTGTGCTGTTATGTATTTAGCCGTGAGAAGTTTGCCTCTGCTAACAGGTCGTGTGAGTAATAACCTGAAAGTTCCTCTGCCAGCTTCTCCTGAAACCATATCGCCAGCTACAATCGCAACCAGCACAGGAATGTGGATCCACAAACTGGTTAAAACAATGTAAGAAACCGTGTAAATATTAATAAGGTTGCCTTCGAGCAGAAAAACATCAGAAAGGCTTTTGATCAGGAAATCGAGAAGTTTTTTGCCTTCTACATACATGCCCACCTGAATTACCAATACGATTAGCAAAATAGCTGCGAAGCCAATGTACGTTAACCCTCTGCGGAAGAGTTTTTGAAATTCGATGCGTATTAAATTGATCATGCGGTAATGGATAAAAAGTAATCTTCCAAACTATTTAAGGCATTAAGTTGATATACAGCTATATCAGCCTCAACTAAAATTTTGTTGAGTTGCGGAACACGATCAGAATGAAGATCAAAGATGATTTCTTGCAGTTTATTGATTTCAGGCTTCTCCGAAAATCCATTTATTTTCAGGATTTCCAGCGTCTTTTCAGGATTGTTGGTGCTTAAAATTACACGAACTTTTTCACCTTTTAAAAGTGCTTTTACTTCACCCTCTACTCTCACTTTGCCACGGTTGATCACCAACATACGGTTGGCAATAAGTTCCATTTCGCGCAGGATATGGGATGAAACGATCAGGGTTTTTCCCATTTCTTCATTGAGTCGGACAATCAAATTTCTGATATCTTTAATTCCCTGCGGATCGAGTCCGTTTACTGGTTCGTCCAGAATAATCAGGTCTGGGTCGTGCAGCAGCGTTTGAGCAATACCAAGGCGCTGTTTCATGCCCTGGCTAAAAGTTTTTACTTTGCTGTCGGCACGTTCTGAAAGTTCTACCAAATCAAGGATTTCACCTATTCGATGTTTTTGTTCTTTCGGATTGAGATTAAGTCCCGAATAACTGGCCAGTAACTCCAGATTTTTAGCAGCTGAAAGATAGGTGTAAAAGTCAGGCCGTTCAATCAAGGCGCCAATTCGACCCAGAAGTTTGAAATTTTTACGATCCATTTGTTCGCCAAAAAGCTTGATCTGTCCACTGTCGGGGCGAATCAAGCCTAGCATCATGCGGATTGTTGTGCTTTTCCCTGAACCGTTTGGGCCCAAAAAGCCATAGATATCGCCTCTTCTTACTTCAAAACCTACATCGTTTACCGCCTTTACCTTGCCAAAAGTCTTGTGAAGACCAGTAGCTTTTACTAAAATCTCTGCAGACATCAGCGTACGCTTTTGCTTGTGTTTGATTGTATGAAACCTGATTTGTTCCAGTAAGGTTTAAAAATATTTAAGGATCCCTGAAGTCTGTTTTTGAATGGTAGCAAATGAAAATTATTCACTCCGGGAAGGTGAAACTGGTATTTAACTGTTCTCCTGAGTGGATTTTGAGCAGGGCGAAATTTTTCTTGAAGTGGTAATCGGACTGGTTTTCCGGTTAGATCCGACCATAGTTTTAGCAAGTAGTAGCGCATTGAAATTTGTTTTAATTTGTTTATTGTTAAACAAAAATCATGCTACAATGTTCGCTGAATTTTACTCTTTAACAATCACATAAATAACTTCGTTGTCGCGCTTCATCAGGTATTTTTCGCGTGCAAACTTTTCAAGCAAAACGGTGTCACTCTCCAATGCTTTTGTGATACGTGTTTGTTCTTCTATTTCAGTGAGATAATACTCTTTTTGAGCCTCGAGATTAGAAAGGTTTTTTTGAAGCTTGTATTGGTTGGCAAAGCGGTTTTGATCAAAAAACAACATCCACACCAGGAAAAATATTAAGGTGTAAAAATATTTATTGCGCAGTAGATGTTGCATGCCGGGTTTCGATTTACGAATCAAATTTGTACAAAGATAAAACTTGTTTATCTGATTTTGAATACATTCAAATTAAATATCCCCAATTGAATGTTAATAAGCTGTTTAATGGATATCAATACCTTTCGTCATGAAAAGCATATGACGCAATCCTGCTAAAATTTCGTGCATATATTCCGAAATTGCTTTTACACTGCCTGGAAGCACAAAAACAAGACTTTCATTAATTCGTCCGGCAATGCTTCGACTGATAAGGGCTTGAGGTTTTTCGCTTCCATATTTTAGGCGGATATGATCCATCAAGCCTGGAATCTCCATATCCAGCTGTTTTTTTACAACATCAGGTGTAAAATCACGTGGGCCAATGCCTGTTCCACCTGTTGTGAAGATCAAATCAAAATTTTGATTCACAGCTTCTTTTAAGAGGATGTCTAATTGCTGGGGATCGTCGGGAATAAGCTTATGGTCGATTTCGTATTGCCAGTTGTTCATCCCAAAGAAAGGCTGAAGTTTTTCGGCAATCGCCGGACCACTGCGGTCTTCGTATTCGCCCTGACTTGCTCGGTCGGATAAAGTAATTATCACCACCTTAAATATTTTTGGGATGTAAACGCCTTTGTCGCCGGCTTGCAGCTTGCCTTCCTGAAGCACACGGGCGAAAATTCCTTCTTTGGGCATAACGCAGTTTCCCACTTCCTGGAAAATAGCACAACTACTTCCGTGGCATTTTTTTCCAATTTGCGTTACTTCCAGCAGTACTTCACCAATGCGCAACCGGTCAAAAGGAGCAGTTTTATAAAGGATGATTCCTTCGGTTGTGATATTTTCGGCAAACTCGCCATAAGCCAGCGGTCTTCCGGCCTCTAGTTCAAATTTTTTGAAGCTTTCGGTTCCCAGCAAACTTACCATGCGATGCCATGAGCCAGCATGTGCGTCGCTTGTGATACCTTTAAAAGTGAGATCGATATGATCAACAGGTTTTTTAACGGTTCCTTTTTGCTTAGAAATGTTGACGGAAACAACACTGAAGGGATTATTTTTTTCTTTCATTGAGGATTAGGAAATTTACGCACAAAAGTACTAAATTTAGCCTTTATTTCTTGAACCTAAACAACAGCAGGTTCCAATTATTAATTAAAAAACAATAGCATGGAAAACAATTCACAGGATGAAATGATCATTCGCGAAACGGTTCAACCTTTGCAAAATGCAGCCGGTTGGATGAAATTTTTAGGAATTGTGCTCATCGTTTATGGTGTGCTGATTGCCTTAAGCATTGTAGGCGTGTTGATTGCCTGGCTGCCAATTTGGTTGGGTGTATTATTGGTAAAATCCTCCAATAATGCGCGATCAGCATACCTCCAGGGAGATAAATATGCCTTGATTGCCTCTTTGCGCAATGTAGGCAGTTATTTTACAATATATGGTGTGCTTACTTTGATTGGGTTGATATTCAGCGTTGTGGCAATTGTAATTTTATTTGCGACAGGGGTCTTCTTCGAGCAATTTGATACAATTATGGAACAAATCGAGTATATGTAAACCATGAATTATTCAAACTAGGTTAATTAGAGGAAAAGACAGTAGGGAAGATAATTTTATGTGATTAATTGGTTAATCATTTTTGCTTTCGGGTTTAGTTTCTTCCTCGAATTCCTCCTGATTTCCAATAAACTGTTGTATTTCTTCCAGTTGATTGAGGATGGCAGAAGTACGTTGTTCGTTGGTTTTCACACGCTGATTGAGTTCTGAGATGAGCTGCTGTAATCCCTGCTTAAACTTTTCAAAATGTTTCTCTGAATGCAGGTTTGAAAGCTGAACAGCCTCATCAATTTTAGCATTAAGTTCAAAGAAGTGTCTTTTGTTGTTTCTGCGGTGGATGTAAAATAGAACCACCACGCCAATAGTCATAATCAGCAGTAAAACTGGCATCCAAAGCCAAATGAGGGTATCGGTGAAACTTTCCATATTTATTGACATAGTAACTGCGGACGGTTGATTAATGATGTCAAAAATAAGAGAAAATTGGATTCCTCCACAACAAAATGGAAATGAATGGAAAAAACAAAGCAGACTTTACTTTTTTGGAATGTTACAGTATAGAAATATCTGAGTAATGTTTCTTCAAAAAATGCAGCAAAATAGTTGATTTAACCAGATTGTGCATCCGAATTATTAAACGAAAATGCCAAGAGAAATTCATTAAGGCATTATTGGTATCAAAATAAGGCTAAAAAAGGCTGTTTTCGGCAAAATTGAAGTAATAAAAAATAGTACTGTTATTTTATCTTTTTGGCTTAAGGATGTCGCCAATTTGCATGAAAGCACGGTTTAAAATTGCTGTGATATGAGGAAAAACAAGGCATTAAAAAAGGCTGCAAATCATTGATTTACAGCCTTTTCTTTGTTTTGTGGGGGCTACTGTCCCGATTGTTATCGGGAGAACCAGTGACCCTCCCGATTGCAAATCGGGATGCGCTGAACCAGCGGCGCTAAGCTTTGATAAGTTTTTCGATTAAAGT
>JAGYNM010000068.1 GCA_018399335.1 Bacteroidales bacterium
TAGTTTTCCTATTGGTATCAATTTTTACCAATCGGCTCAAATCATTGATGGCAGTCCTGAGCGCGAGGATATTGTCGTTGGGCAGTATTTGCGGGAATCGGTAATTGGTGTAAGCTTTGTGTTTAGGACTAATTATTTCGGCAGGTGTGCCAAGTGTGTTTTTTTCAAGCTGCCATTGTTCGTAGAGGTCGAACATGGTTTCCTGATAAAGTCTATTTTTCCCTTTGCCGGTTATTTTTTTAATTCCTGTACTGAAGGGTGTGAGCGTCCAAGGGTTATTGGCTGTTTGCATCAAAGTTTTTTCCCAGATTGCAGGGCCATATTTTACTTTGTTATGGCCGACAAGATAATAACCAAGTTCGTAAATATCAGGTGTATAATCCTTATAAGAGCCAAAATAAGCTTTGTCGTAAACATAATAGCCTTTTTGCAGCAATTGCGCTTTGAGTTTGGCCAGGAAAATCCCGTCGCGGCCACGGCCGGAATGGCTAAGCATGGTTTCGTTTACTACGGCATCACCTTCGATGAACCAAAGTGGTACGAAAGCCCCAAGCAATGCGGCAGTGGCTTGCTGACCCAGTGCTATATTTAAAACTTTGCCTGTAGAACCGTCAGCTAATTTTTGTAGTTGTGCCACATGACGTAATTCATGTGTAGCCAACTGTTTGAACCAGTTTTGGGCATAGCCGTCCTGCGGAGGTGTGTTATAAAAATCGAGCCGGCGTGGTGCCCATGCTACTGTGGCATTAGAGATGGTGGATCGGGTATGCAGGATAAGGTCGGATTTCACAGCGGGGCTCATCAGGTCGAGGCGGCTGGCAGCATAGGTTTTTTCGAGCAATGAAGCCAATTGCTGTGCCTGAGATTCGTTTTCGTGCGGAAAAATGATTCGGAATTGCTCGGTTTGGATTTGTTTCCAACGGATGGAAGCCGGATCTTCTCCGCTAAGGTAGTATTGTGCCCGCGTAGTGAGTGAAAAAAAGAGAAAAAGTATGATCCAGCTGAGTTTTTTCATGGGAATGAGCATATTGTCATCACTTTAAAAGTGAAGTATCGTGATCTGTTTAGCAGATATTTTGGTTTATTTATTCGAATCAGATATGTTTTTTAGTTTGATTTATCGGGATTCATGTTGAACTATTTTTGCTACAATCCTTTAAATAAACTAGTTGGATCCTGACGAGAATCAAAAATCGTTACAATATCATTCTTGAACCTTTTATTCTGTAATAAAGCGTGGTTTGTTTTGTGATGACGCATTTATGAAGACCTTTAATTACCTCTGTTTTAGGAAAAATTTCAGGATTTGATTGAATTATTGCGATTGTTCTATCCAATTTATGAATAAAGTTATTCTTCACCTCAGAGGACCATTCTGTTTCCAGATATTCAAGTAGGTTTTCCAGTTTGATTTTTGCTCGTCCAGATAAGTGAACTGTTTTATTTAGCTGTTTCTTTTTTGGGTTATTCATGGATCAGATGGAACGGTGTTTTTGCATAAATGCTTCATAGGGATAGGAATCGCCACTTTCAATTTCTTGAATGCCGTTTAAAATATCTTCCTTTTCAGCTTGTGAGATAGAATTCCAAAAATCGTTTTCTTTTACAAAAAAGTCTTTGATTTTCTTTAGCACCTCTGGATTCTCAGTATTGAGAATTAATTTCATGAGGGCAATTTTTTCAGCATATACATTCATTTTACAGTAGTTTGGGGATGCGACAAATTTTATTTTAACAAACCCGCTAAAGCATATGGTTTATTCCAACATTAAAACAAAAATACTTCTATTTTGTCAAAAAGCGATAACAAAAAAAGCCGAAGCAGTGCTACTCCGGCTTTTAGGTCTTATAAAATAGGGTATCAGGCCTTCAGTTCTTTAACGGCTTCGATAAACTGTGGCAACACCTTAAACACATCACCCACGATGCCATAATCGGCAGCTTCGAAGATAGGTGCTTCGGGATCTTTGTTCACAGCCACAATCACTTTTGATGAACTCACACCACCCAGATGTTGGATAGCACCTGAAATGCCAAAGGCAAAATAAAGATTGGGAGCGATAATTTTTCCGGTTTGGCCAACATGCTCAGCATGCGGACGCCAGCCTTCATCCGAAACAGGGCGCGAACAAGCGGTGCCAGCACCCAGGATTTCGGCCAGTTCTTCGAGCTGACCCCAGTTGTCGGCAGCTTTCATGCCGCGGCCACCCGAAACTACAATTTCGGCATCCTGCAGCAATACTTTTCCGGTAACTTTGTTGCTGCTCACAACAGTAGTCTCAAAGTCGGAAGCAGCAAGGCCGGCATCAAAAGAGGTGAGTGTTGTTTCAACATTTTTTTCGACCAACCCGAAGGTGTTGGGTGCCAGCGTGAGAATTTTATTTGCGGATTTGATGGTAATATGCGCAAAGGCTTTGCTGGTGAATACCATTTTTTTAACTACGAAAGGCTCGGTGCTGATTGGCAAGCCCTGAACAGCAGAAACCAATCCTGCCTTCATTTTTACAGCCAAACGTGGCGAGACAGCTTTGCCCAGGTTATTGTTGGCCATTACCACGATGGTGGCAGCTGTTTTCTCGGTAGCGGCAAAAAGTGCTTTTGCGATAGCGCTGTTGTCGAGGGTGTTGTAGGCTTCATTGGTGTCGGAAAGCACTTCTGGAATGCCATATTTTCCTAAGTTTTGAAGGGTAGCTTCGTCCACTTTTCCCAGTGAAACGGCTTTTACGGGCAGTTGTAGTTTTTCGGCCAGCTGAGCACCATAAGAAGCCAGTTCATAGCTGAGTTTCTTTAGTTTTCCGTCCCAGTTTTCTATATATACGAGTACTGACATTGTTCTGATTTTTTGGGTTTTACAATACTTTGGCTTCTTCGTGCAGGATGCGGATAAGACTGGCAGCTTGCTCTTCTTCAACCATTTTGCAAGCCGCTTTTGCGGGAGGCAGTTCAAAATGATCAAAAGCAGTAAGGGCTTCTGCATCTGCTGCAGCGATCACATTAAGAGGTTTTTTACGGGCCATCATAATGCCACGCATGGCCGGGATACGAGGTTCTTTGGCGATGCCTTTCTGCACCACGGCAAGCAGTGGGAGCGACATATTGAGCTGCTGTGATCCTCCATCAATTTCGCGACTTATTTTTAGCAGATCGCCTTCCAAATCGATGCCTGATACGGCCGAAACAGATTTCCTTTCAAGCAGTTCTGCCAGCATACCACCAACGGCAGTGCCATTGTAGTCGGCGTTTTCGATACCAGCCAGGATAAGGTCGTAATCAGCAGCAACGGCAGCCAGTTGTGAAGCAACATAAAAGGCGTCGAGCGGGTCGGCATCGATACGAATAGCTTCATCGGCGCCAACGGCAAGTGCTTTGCGCAAAGTGGCTTCTGTTTCGCTTCGGCCAACATTGGCTACTACAATTTTTTCAACAGCATCAACGTGTGCTTCTTTTAGTTCCATGGCGCGTGTGAGGGCGAGTTCGTCCCAGGGATTGATGATCCACTGCACACCGCTGGCATCAATTGCCGTATTGTCGGCATTGAATTTGATTTTGGTGGTTGTGTCGGGCACATTACCAATTAAAACCAGAATTTTCATAGTGTATTGACTTAGTTATTGCAATTTGTTTCGAATGAAAACCTGCTGAATCCGAATACTTTATCAACGCTGTCTTCACCAAAAAGGGAGTAAAATAATCGGGTCATCAGATGCTTAATCCGGCAAATATAGCACATAATTCTTTTTTCTGCTCAGGCTTCAGCTATTGCTTTTCATGCTGATCTGAAACATTATGGCTCCTCAGGCGTTAGTTCAGCTGAGGAAATAAGGCTAATTTTGTGCTTCAAATTTGATATTCTCTTTAGTTATGATAAAGAAACCCATTATTTATCTTCCACTGATATTCTCACTGCTGTTGGCTGGTGGCATCTGGCTGGGCATGAGACTTTCTGTTGATAGCGATCCGCATCAGATGCTTCGTATTCCGGGACATAGCAGCAGTAAGCTCGACAATATCCTTACCTATATCGAAAGTGATTATGTGGACGATGTAGATCGAAAAGCTCTTGAAAACGAGGCTATTGCTGCAATGATCGAAAAACTTGATCCGCACAGCGATTTCATCACTACAGAGGAGTTTCATGAAATGAACGATCCACTTTTGGGGAAGTTTGAAGGAATTGGCGTTTCCTTTCGAATCGAAAAAGATACCATTACGGTTATCAGTCCGCTCAAAGGAGGTCCATCCGAAAAGGTAGGTATAATGGCCGGTGACCGTATTATTTTTATCGAAGATACACTGGTTGCAGGTGTGGAAGTGACTAACCGCGATGCGATGCGCAAGCTAAAAGGCGATAAAGGTACCAAAGTGCGTGTAAAAGTTTTGCGCAGGGGCGTTGATGGCCTGATTGATTTTACCATCACACGCGATGTGATTCCGACTTATAGCCTGGATATTGCCTATATGCTGGACGAAAAAATTGGTTTTATACGGCTAAATAAATTCAGTGCCACCACGCACGAAGAATTTTTGGAAGCAGCGCTGGGACTGCTTGATCAGGGTATGCAACAGCTTATTCTTGATTTGCGGGGCAATACTGGCGGGTTTTTGAGTGCTGCACGCGATATATCGGATGAATTTCTTGATGATGGCAAGTTGATCGTTTATACCGAGGGCAAAAATCGTCCGCGCTCGTTTGCCTTTGCAACAAAGAAAGGTTTGTTGCAAAATCTTCCGGTAGCAGTTCTGATTGATGAAGGATCAGCCAGTGCCAGCGAAATTGTTGCCGGAGCGCTTCAGGACAACGACAGGGGCATTATTGTTGGTCGCCGATCATTTGGCAAGGGATTGGTGCAGGAACAATTGCCGCTTCCGGATGGTTCGGCAGTACGCTTAACTGTTGCCAGGTATTACACACCAACAGGCCGTTCCATTCAGAAACCCTATAATGGAGATAAAATGGAATATCACCACGAAGCGATCGAACGCTACGAAAATGGCGAGCTGATGCATCCCGACAGCATTCATTTTGCCGATTCATTAAAATACACTACCCCAGGTGGTAAAATTGTATACGGAGGTGGAGGTATTATGCCCGATGTATATGTGAGTCTGGAAGTGGATAGCAGTATGGTTTACTACAATCGCCTGGCTAATAGCGGATTATTGTTTCAGTTTGCCTTTGAATACGCTGATACACATCGGCCCGAGCTAAGCAGTTATGGTTCACCGGAGGTATTTGCAGCGCAATTTAGGTTTACGGATGCGATATATGAGGAATTGGCAGCTTTTGCAGCTGAAAAAGGAATAACCGGCGATCGGGAGGAGAAAGATCTGGCACGAGAGAAAGCCGGTATTTTATTCAAAGCATATGTGGGGCGCAATATTTATGATGAAGCTGGCTTTTATCCCATTTACCGCGATATTGACAATGTGTTGCAACAAGCCATCATAACCCTTAAGGAAACAGACAGTCCTGTGTGATGGTTGCCGAAATCTTATTAATCGGTTCTTCTTTAATACTGCGGCTGGCAACCTTTGCCGTGGTGGTAAACTATGTAAACATTTCCAGACACCGCATCGCCTGGTGGATGATTGCTGCAGCCATGATTTTGATGGCGTTGGAAAATCTTTTTCAATTGTTTGCCATCGAAGGGATTTCTGATTTGGCGGTTGGTAAAACTGTTCCGCCCGTGGCAGGTTTTGTTGTTTCGCTTTTGATGCTTAGCGGTACCATTATGATTCGCACTATTTTGAAGCGACTATCTAAAGCAGAGCGCACAAAGCTCAGCATTAATCATCGCTATCAAATGCTGTTCAACACCAGTTCGGATCAGATTTTTGTGATTGAGACCAACGGACAAATTCTGGAGGTGAATCAGGCGGCTTGCGAAAGGCTTGAGTTTTCGCGGGAGGAATTACTAAATCGCAGTTTTGCCTCGCTCAAGGCCAGCAAAAATACAGAAGGCGTTTTGGATCATTTGGATGAAATCAGACAGCGAAAGATGCATATCTTCGAAACAGAACTCCTTTCGAAAAATGGAAAAAAGATTTCGGTGGAGATGAGTTGCAGACTGATAGAAATTGATGAAAGACCCTGCATCACCTGTGTGGCAAGGAATATATCAGCCCGCAAAGAATTGGAGAAGCGCGTACTGATTGCCACTATCGAAACCGAAGAAAATGAACGAAGCCGTTTTGCACGTGAAATTCACGACGGCCTTGGGCCTTTGCTTTCGACCATCAAACTGTATGTGAATGAGCTGGAGCACAACGAAAAGAAATCAGATCATGATGCCAATATTCTCTACATCAACAAATTGATTGATGAAGCGGTAAGCAGTGCCCGCAACATAGCCAACAATATCACACCAAAAATCATTACCGATTATGGACTCATTAGGTCGCTTGAGAATTTTTGTCAGACACTCAATGCAACGAAATTGTTGGAAATTAGCTTTAAACACGAGCATCTCTCTTCCCATTTGGGATCCACTATCGAGCTCACGCTTTATCGTATCATTACCGAGCTGATTAACAATACCATAAAGCATGCTCAGGCACAACGGGTGCATATCGAATTGATGCAGGAAGCCAGCCGAATCAGGCTAAGCTACCACGACGACGGCATTGGTTTTGAGCTGGATGAGGCTTTAGAAAAATCGGAGCAAACGCTAGGTTTGAAGAATATCATCAGCAGGGTGCGATCGCTCAAAGGTAATTTTTCATTCAGAAATACACGTCCGGGTATCGAAATATTGATTGATCTGGATGCAGAGCAAGGGAAAGGGTAGTAATAATTAAATTGATAACATTTATTCCTCGAATAACCCTTATATTTGTTGTGAAAAAATAAACAGTAGCTATGGATCCGGTAATACGCATCATCATTGTGGACGATCACGAGATATTTCGCAGCGGATTGCGAATGGTCATCAACAAGCTGGGATATGCTAAGGTGGTTGGTGAAGCCGGTGACGGGCAGGAGTTTCTTAAGCTTATTGAGACCGTTGAAACTGATTTGGTGCTCATGGATATTGAGATGCCAAATATGAATGGAATAGAAGCCACCCGGCTGGCGATGGAGCGGCAACCCTCGCTCAAAATTATTGCGCTCACTATGTTTAAGGAAGATGCCTACATTCAAAGCATGATGGAGGCAGGAGTAAAAGGCTTCCTGATCAAGAACATAAGCAAAGACGTACTCGACAGGGCTTTGCAGGCTGTTTACAATGGTAAAACCTATTACAGTGAAGAACTTTGGGATTATTTCACCAAGGCTGTTACAAAAGAAGAAAAACCGGAAGCCGAGATAAACATCACCCCGCGCGAGCTTGAAGTACTTGAGTTGCTCGCCGAGGGTTTAAGCAACAAAGAAATTGCCGATCGTATGTTTGTAAGCGAACGTACCATCGTGGGTCATAAATCAAACCTTATGGCCAAAACCAACTGCAAAAATACCGTTGCATTACTGGCCTACGCCATTAAAAATAAGTTGATTGAGATTTAGATTTGAACTTCCCTGAAGTTTTTTGGACTGGTGAAGAATGTATTTGACTATTATTTTGATAATGGCCAATACCTGACAGCCCATATCCGTCTAAATTCCCTGCGGTCAAAAACCAAATGCCTTTCAGATTGTTATGAAAGTCAATATTTAATTAAAGAAGGAATGCAGAAGAATGTTTTTGGTGAAAAACTGCTCACATGCAGTAATCAGCCACTCACGGGTTTTTACCGCGACGGTTTTTGTCAGACAGGCATTGAAGATCGAGGTTCGCACACGGTTTGTGCAGTGATGACGGATGAATTTCTGGCGTTTTCAAAAGGTATGGGCAATGATTTGATAACGCCAGTTCCTGCTTATCAATTCACTGGTCTTAAAGCTGGTGATTGCTGGTGCCTATGCGCCAGTCGCTGGCTCGAAGCGCACCGCGAAGGTGTGGCTCCTCAGCTTGTTTTGGAGGCTACTCACGAAAATCTTTTACGCTTTATTTCGCTGAACGAATTGGTAAAATTTGCCTGGAAAAAAGAATAGCTATGTCACAATCCAAACCAAATAAAACAAAACAGGCTGTTATAATCGGTGCCGGAATAGCCGGAATAGCTTCGGCCATCAGGCTCAGCGTAAAAGGTTATCAGGTTACGGTTTTCGAGGCCAATGATTATGCCGGTGGCAAACTTACTGCTTTTGAGCAGGACGGTTTTCGTTTTGATGCCGGACCTTCGCTTTTTACCATGCCACATTATGTAGATGCCTTGTTTGCGTTAGCGGGCAAAAATCCGCGCAACTATTTTAACTATATCAAAAAAGATACTTCTTGCACCTACTTTTGGGACGACGGAACCCAGCTTAACGCCTGGGCCGATCAGGATGATTTTGCTGATGAAGTGCAAAAAAAGCTGGGTGTGCCGGCAGCCAAAGTGACCAAAAGGCTTCAAAAAGCCCGCAGGATGTATGAGCTGGCCGGTAGGATTTTTATGGAAAAACCGCTCAACCGCTTCAGCACCTGGTGGAGCAAGGATGTAGCAAAAACCCTTTTGCATCTGTCGCAGATGGATCTTCTAAAAAGTATGCACAAGGCCAATGCCGATCAGCTGGAGAATCCCAAACTCATTCAGCTTTTTGACCGCTATGCTACTTACAACGGCTCTGATCCCTATCGTGCTCCTGGTATTTTAAATATGATACCGCATCTGGAACACGGGGTGGGTACTTTTTTACCTGAAAAGGGCATGCATCAGATCACAACTAGTTTGGTGGCGCTTGCCGAAGATTTGGGTGTTAGCTTTCGCTACAACAGCCGTGTAAATAAAATTATAACGGAAGGTGGAAAGGCCTTTGGTGTTGTTGTTGGACAGGAAATCTTTAAGGCTGATTTGGTCCTCTCCAATATGGACATCACTCCAACCTATCGCCGGTTGATGCCTGAGGTGAAAGCCCCGGAAACCAAACTAAAACAAGAGAAATCGAGTTCTGCACTGATATTTTACTGGGGAATTAAGAAGGAGTTTGCCCAATTAGGTTTGCATAATATATTTTTCAGCAGCAACTATAAAAAGGAGTTTGAAGAAATTTTTAAGGGCAAATTACCAGCGACCGATCCAACGGTTTATGTGAACATTACCTCAAAAGATATTCCTGGTGATGCGCCTGAAGGCTGCGAAAACTGGTTTGTGATGGTAAATGTACCCACGCATAATGGTCAGGATTGGGAGGCGTTGATTCCACAATATAAAGCCATTATAATTCAAAAATTGAACAAGATTTTGCAAACGGATCTTGCAAATCTTATTGAAACAGAAGCAACATTAAGTCCGGTTGAAATCGAAAGAAAGACTTCATCGACTGGTGGTTCGCTTTACGGCACCAGTTCCAACAGTCGGTATGCAGCCTTTTTACGTCATCCCAATGACCATTCAAGAATTGAGGGGCTTTATTTTGCCGGAGGCAGTGTTCACCCCGGTGGAGGTATTCCATTGTGTTTGTTATCAGCCAAAATTGTTTCAGAAATAATTCCTCAGCCATGAAAAGATTGCTCACAGACCGATTTTATTTAAGCCTGAGCCTGTTGGTAATCGTTTACATGGTTGGGTTTGTAACTGTTTTACTGGGCTATGCCGAGTCGTTGATGCTCCTCACACCCTACAATCTTTTGTTTGCCTCCGGCCTTTTAATTTATAATGCCGAAGGTTTTGACAGGCGTTATGGTAGCTGGTTGTTAGTGGTGATGCTTGCAGGTTTTTTTGTTGAAGTTGCTGGGATAGAAACAGGGCTGATTTTTGGAGTCTATTCTTATGGAGAAGGGTTGGGCATTAAGTGGCTCGATGTTCCGCTGATGATAGGCGTTAACTGGGGTGTGCTGGTTTTTGGCACTGCGGCTTTGGTGCAGCAACTTAAACTTGCCAGATGGGTAAAGGCTGCAATTGCTGCAACACTAATGGTTTCGTACGATGTTTTGCTGGAACCTGTTGCTGTGCGCTTTGATTTTTGGAGCTGGGCAGGAGGAACGATTCCGTTACAAAACTATCTGGCCTGGTGGATCATTGCCTTTGGCATGTTGCTGGGGGCATTTTATTTGGTCAGAAACCTGCGTAATCGACTGGCAATATATATTATAGGCATACAGACTTTGTTTTTTATTTTACTGATTTTCGATCAGAATTTAACCATCCGCTAGCCATGAATAACCTTTATCTTACTATTGATTTACTCACTATTTCAGCGCCTTTTCTTCTGAGTTTTGATAAGCGCGTGGCTTTTTACAAGCAATGGAAATACCTTTTTCCGGCCATGCTGCTGATGGGTATTGTTTTTATTGCCAAAGATGTAATTTTTGCTGCTTCCGGAATTTGGGGTTTCAATGATCGCTATCTGATTGGTTTCAGGATGTTGGGACTACCAATAGAGGAATGGCTCTTTTTTGTGGTGGTTCCTTATGCCATTGTCTTTATTTATGCTTGTTTGTTGGTTTATGTAAAAACAGACATTCTTAAACATGTACATCGTCCGTTTTTTGTGGTTTTGAGTGTTGTTTTATTGGTTGTTGGTGCTTTATATTATGACAGGCTTTACACCTCGGTGATTTTTATCCTGACGGCTTTGCTGTTGCTTTATAATGTTTACAAAAAACAGCCTTGGCTTAGTTATTTCCTGCTGGCTTACCTTGTTTCGCTGGTTCCGTTTTTAATTGTGAACGGCGCTCTCACAGGCTATTTTACCGAAGAGCCCATCGTTTGGTACGACAATAGTCAGAATCTGGGCATTCGTATTTTAACCATTCCGATAGAAGATAGCATCTATAGTCTGATGATGATGCTGATGACGATTCAAGGCATGGAATGGCTCAAAAAGAGAGATAATAATGAGATGATTTACGGGAAAGGTTAAGGTTGAGGTGAGGAATTTGTCCTCTTAACCTCAACCTCAACCAAAGTAAGACAGTTCTTATAAAAAGTGGATTTTTTATTTAATTTCCACTTCAATCCAGTTACTACGATCGGGTGGCGTAGGGGATTTCACTTTTTTGACCGGATTCTCTTCCAGTTCTTTGAGTAATACCTCAACAGCTTTTTCAATAGAGGGATCTTCGCCTACAGCCAGTTTTTCAGGACGATCAACCACTTCGATATCAGGATATACGCCAATACCTTCGATGATCCAGTCTTCGTTTTCGTCGAAGATTCCGAAGCGTGGCACAGAGATATATCCACCATCCATCAGACGGGCATTGCCTGATATGCCTACTAACCCGCCCCAGGTGCGCGTTCCGATCAGCTTGCCAAGTCCCAGTTTTTTAAAGAAATACGGGAAGGCATCACCACCAGATGAAGAGTATCCGTTGATAAGCATCACTTTAGGGCCATCATGCGAGATTCCGGGTGCCTTGTCGGGTTGCATGCCATTGCGATGCCAGTAGGTAAGTGTTTTCCTGTCGAGCAAATCGGCCATGCGATCAGGAATAAAGCCGCCGCCATTGTAGCGGTCGTCGATGATTAGGGCTTCTTTGTTATGGTAAGTGTACATGCCGCGATGCAGTTCACGATTACCTTCGAAAGCGGTATTGGGCACATGGATATAACCGATTCTGCCGTTCGAAAGTTTATCCACCATGGCACGGCGCTCATTTACCCAGTTGAGGTATTTCAGTTCAATTTCGCTATCGA
>JAGYNM010000069.1 GCA_018399335.1 Bacteroidales bacterium
GGAAAACGAAAAAGACGTGATCATCAGTGGCACCTATACCAATTTGGTAAAACTAAAAAAAACGAATAAAATTTGGAAGCAAGATGCTGTAATCAAGGGATTTAAGGAATCATCGCGATTTCTGGCGAGAGCCGAAAAAGGCTCATTATGGATGAGCCACGGATACAAGGGCGTGTTTAAAATCAAGCTCAACAGCACCTTCGACAGCGTTACTTCTATTCAGTTTTACAATAGCAGTGACGGATTTCCTTCGGATAAAAACATTCGTGTAGCGGAATTATTTGGCCAGGCAGTTTTTTGCACCGGTCAAGGCTATTACCTATTTGATGAAAAGACCAACAGTTTTAAATTAGATCAAAAACTGAATCAAATCGTCACTAATCCAGAGGCTAACATGCTTTTGGAAGATCAGCGAAAAAATATCTGGTATTTTACAGCTGATAAAGTTGGAGTTTACCGGCTTCAGGAAGACGGTTCCTATGTGGATGTTAATCTGCCTTTTAGAGAGCTCAACGGAAAAACCATCAGATCATTTCAGTTTGTTCTGCCTTTAGATGATCAAGATGTTTTTATCGGTTTGCAGGATGGCTTTGCACATTATATCCCCGACTTTCCAAAAGATTACAACAAACCATTTCAAGCGCTGATCAGAAAAGCTGTTATCGCTTCAAAAGACTCTGTGATTTTTTGGGGAAACTACAACACAGAAAGCGATGCCTACAGCATACCGTTCAATCGCAACCAGATAAGCTTTTCGATAGCGGCACTGGATTATGAAAACCCAGATAAACTGGAATTCTCGACCCGTTTGGAAGGATTTGAAGAAAGCTGGACAGCATGGAGCAGTTCGCCTCTGCGGCAATTTACCAACCTCAAACAGGGGTCCTATGAACTGCAGGTAAAAGCAAAGAACCTGTTTGACGCAGAAAGTGAAACTGCCCGTTTTGCTTTTACAATTTTACCCCCCTGGTATTACAGTTGGTGGGCTTATACCATTTATGTCCTTATTGCGATCTTATTACTTTATTCAGGTGTTATTTATCTGAAAAACAGGGTAAAAAAATCAAAAATCTTGTTTGCTCAGGCACAACAAAAACAGTTTCAGGAGCGTGAAAAACAACTACAAACCGAAACGCTGAAGGCCGAAAAAGAATTGATTCGTTTGCGCAATACAAAGCTGCGTGAAGAAATGATTCAAAAGGATAAGGAATTGGCTAACAATACGATGCAGATGATTCAAAAAAGCAAAACACTTACTTTAATAAAACGTGATCTGCAAAAATTAACCAAAGAAACCAAGGATGAAATGCTTATCAGCAGGATAAGGATGATGATTAAAAAAATCAACCGCGACATTGATACAGATAAGCAATGGGAAGTTTTTGAAAGCCATTTTGAAAGTGTTCATGAAGAGTTTTTAAAAAGGCTTAAACAGCAACACCCTGATTTATCACCTCGGGAACTCAAGCTATGCGCCTATCTCCGGTTGAATATTTCGAGCAAAGAAATTGCCAGTCTTATGAATATTTCAGTGCGTGGAGTTGAGATTAGCCGCTACCGGTTGAGAAAAAAACTCAAACTGGAACACGATCAAAATCTTACCGATTTTATTATGATGTTCTAACAGTTTACTAAGCTGCAAAAATGAGTTTCGAAGCCATCTCAGGAATTACCGGCTAACTGCATCAAATATTTCATCTCAAAAAATCCGGCAGAAATCTATGAAATTCTTGCTCGGCTAATCAGCAACTTTAAAAGGAATATTAGCTGTTGCAGCTCCATTATAGGCATCCAAAACATAAACAAAAAGCCGGTATTCACCTGCACTTTCAGGAGCATTGAGCTTAACCTGATGTTCATCGCTTTCCATTTTAAAAAGCGTTTTTGGTCTTTGTTCAAAATCTCCACCATCGCTTTGCTGGTCAATGGGCACCTCAGGCAAAATTTCCCAATGATACCTTAATTTTTCGTTTGTATGGCTTTCGGCAATTGCAGTGGCATCAAATTCCACACCAGGTAATAAGGTAACACTGCTGGTTGCGGGTTTCTCATTGAGCAAGAACGCTTCCATAACTGGCGCACGTTTTTCGGGCCATTTTCCCGTCCACACATACTCCATTACGTCAACTGAAGCTGTTTTTCGGCCATTTTCGAGAAACATACCATACCAGGTGGGCGTGCGCTCCTGTTTTTGTCCCCACAAAAAAACAAATGAGCCAATGCAATACTCATGGTCGGCAGCAATCACCTGCTGATAACGCTCCAGATAGGCATTCGCCTTTTCCGTACTTTGCTGTTCAACCGGTCTTCCCCAGCTCGTTTTTGTTGTTTCCCAATGCCCAGTTGCACCCCATTCCGAAACAATATAAGCGCCATCATAACCACTTTCGCGAATATATTTTGGAAGATTCATGATATCACCATAAATCTGAAAACTCAAAAAATCAAGATGCGGACAAGTTTCTATCACCCTTCTAACCACTTCCCGGTCAGCTCCTGCCAACATGGTGGTAGTTAAATGATTAGGGTCTACTTCCTTGATCATACTGGCAATATCGTCCACGGCTTCCCACACTTTGGGGTTTGAATAATGCAGGTTCAATTCGTTTCCAATTCCCCAGGCCATTAGTGCAGGATGATCTTTGTATTGAAGAACATCCTTTTTCACCCGCTCAAATTGTTCCTTCACAGCTGCTTCGTCGTTATAATCGAAGCCGTGGCGTTCTCTGGCGATGTCAATACCCATTGTAACAAAAATTCCATGCTTTTGAGCTTCATCAAGCAACTCGCCGGCGCTCATGGTATTATCTCCTGTCCGCCAGGTGCGAATAGCATTTCCTCCATGAGATTTAAGTCTGGCAATATTGCCTCCTTCAAGTCCGGCTCCTTTCACATAAAATGGCTCTCCATTAAGCTGAAGCTGATAACCAGTCTTTGTTTTAACAATTTCTGCCTTTGTAACATCTTTTACCTCATCTCCCTTTTGACTTGTAGTACAAGAACTTACCATAATTAAAACAAAAAATAAATAACTGGTTATTGATAATACGACCGGAAATACTTTCCTGGAATTTCTATTGAATACGGTTCGAAATTTTTGATTTGTCTTCATATTTTTGATTTTTTGGGATGGAATCAGAAAAAAGTTGGGTTTTATGAATCCGTTTTTTTCCCAATCAACATTAATTCAAGTTCTTCGAGTGATTTATTTTTTGTTTCTGGAAGCCGCGAAGCCAAAAACAAAAGCCCTGCTAATGCGAATACTCCGTAAAGCGTAAAAGTAAGGGCACTGCCCAGTGTGGCAAGTTCCCAGGGGAAAACCAGCTGAACAAGAAAACTGACTGCAGAATTGATAAATCCCACAAAAGAGATGGCAAGTCCACGAATGTAATTTGGAAATATTTCAGAGAATAACACCCACATTACTGGCCCAAGTGATACAGCAAAAGAAGCTACAAAACCTAAAATCCCGAAAAGGATAAGCAAAGCGTTGATACTTCCTGCCGCTTTTAGCAGATCGCCTTCGGCTTTTGCCGCTTCTGCTTGTCCAAGCAAATCTCCCATGGCCCCTTTAAAGTCGAGATCGGAATAAAACACCACATCTTTTACAGGCATTAGTTTGGCGGTATCCACCTTTTCGGATAATTCTGCAATTGCCTGATCAGATATTACATACGTTGCCTGATAAAAACCAAAGGCAAGCACAAACATGCTTATGGTGATCCCACTCAAGCCAATCATCAGCAGTAATTTTCGGCCCAAACGATCAATGAGCGTCATAGCCAAGATTGTGAAGATCAAATTCGTAAGGCCAACCAAAATCGCTTGCGAAAATGATGCATCGGCTCCAATTCCCGTCTGTTCAAAAATCATAGGTGCATAAAAAAACACCGAATTAATACCTGTAATCTGTTGTAAAACAGCCACAGAAACACCAATAATCAACACCAGCCGAAGCGCTGGTCGAAACAATTCGCGCAATGGAACTTTTGGCTGCGGTGTTTTCGACTTCAGGCTTTCTTTAATACCTCGAATCACTTCATCAATTTTGCTTGAGGCTGTTATCCGTTCAAGTACCGTAAGGGCTTCTGTTTCCCGATTTTTCATAAACAACCATCTGGGGCTTCGCGGAACGGCAAAGAGTGCAACAAAATAAATTACTGCCGGCAAGGCTTCCAGCCCCAGCATCCACCTCCAGTTATAGGCATCAAACATCAGACTTCTAGCCCATGAGGCATCGCTTTTGCCCAATTGCAGTATCATATAATTCGTAAAAAAAGCCACAGAAATACCTAAAACAATATTGAGTTGATTAAAAGAAACCATCCTGCCTCGCATATGTGGTTGGGAAATTTCGGCGATATAAACCGGTGCGATAATAAGTGAAGCGCCTACACCAAGGCCGCCAATCATCCGGGCTAAAACAAGTGTTATAAAATCGGGAGCCAAAGCAGATCCAATCGCTGATACAGCGTATAAAACTGCTGCCCAGCGCAGAATTACCCTACGTCCAAAATTGCTGCTCAACGGACCGGCAAGCATCATGGCAAGTGTTGATGTAAGCGTTAGTGAACTTACTGCCCATCCAAGTTCTAGCTTACTCAGGTCGAATTCGGGCTCAATAAATTTTACCACACCAGATATTACTGAAGCGTCGAATCCCATCAGAAATCCACCCAGCGCAACAATCATGGTCAGTTTAACGGTATAGCGATCTTGTTTTGTCATACATGCTATATTTTCTAGCTTCCCTGATCAGATTCAATGAGTATGATCACATCTGAAGCTTTAATATTTTCTGTTTTAAACGTTTACCGGTACTTAGGACAAAGGATTAATTAAAGCCTTTCTGTTAACTATTTTACGGGATAATTACACAAGTTTTGTAGTGTGTCAGGTTTAGTTTCCGCGACATGCTCTCATAGAAAAAAAATCGTGCCACGGAAACTACTGACAAAATATTCAATCAATAAAACCTTAAGCTCTTATTTTGGATTAAGTCTGTTTATTTCAAACAATGTAATCCCTTCCAGCAATTAAGCTGTTTTAGTAACCATCATTTTGAGTGAAAGTACCTGCCGAAAGATCTACTTCAGTTTGCGGAATAGGCAAAAATCCTTTTGGAGCCGCATCAAAAGTTACATCAAAAAGCTGCTGATCTCCAACGTAATTCGGACCACGCAAACCCACAACAGTAAACTCCTGACTGGCATAAGCAATCCCCTGACGCAACACATCAAAATAGCGGATTCCTTCGAGCGAGAGTTCCAAACGTCTTTCCTTCATGATATTGTCCATGGTAGCCGGAACGCTTCCCAAACCCACACGTGCGCGAACACGATCAAGGTAAGTTTGTGCGTTGGGGCTTCCTAGCTCAGCTGCCATTAATAACACATCTGAAAAACGAATCACACGGAAATTGCAGGTTCTGTTCAGTTCGAATTGTCCGTCAGAACTCCAATGCTCGGCATCCGAAGTGTATTTTTTGGAAAAATATCCGGTATGCTGATAGCCAATATTCAAATTGCCATCGAGTTCCTCTTGCGTCAAAACAGTATATTCAAAACGCGGATCGTCCTGCAGGTCGTTTACCAGTTTTTGATTTACGGGAGCAAAACTCCAGCCCCTGTCCCAATTATCAGAACCGGTAACGCGAGGTCCCTGCATCTGTGCTGCCAGATTACCTTCGCCTCCGCGAACATAATTCCAGTCCCACCAGGCTGGTGTATCACCATAAGAAACCTCCAAAACTGATTCAATGCCGAACTCACCAGCCAGCTTGAAATTTGTTTCGTAGTTTTCGAATAAATCATGCCCGCTATTGGTTATCAGGTCTTCCAGATAAGCCAATACGGCAGTACGATCAATTACGGTTTCACCGGCGTTTAAATCTGCATTATAAACTCCGTTGTAAAAAAGGTAAACCCTTGCCAGCAATGCCTGTGCTGCCCATTTGGTTACACGGCCAGCTTCGGCAGGATCAAGGATTGCAGGAAGATCGGCCATAGATTCAACCAAATCCAGTGCAATTTGATCGTAAACCTCAGCTGGTGTAGCCTGTTCCTGACTATATTCAGAAGGTCCCTTAATTGTGTTGAGCAACAAAGGAATATTCTCGAAAAAGCGAACCTGATCGAAATAAAAATAGGCCCTCAGAAATTTACTTTCGGCAATCAGCCTGGTCTTAAATTCGTCAGAAGCATCAATACCCTCAATCTTTTCGAGCAAAAGATTGGCCCGGTAGATTCCCACATAGTTTTTCATCCAGATGGTGTGAACCATAAGGTTAGTAGTAGGAATATTAAAGGTATTAAGTTCGTTTTCGTCTTGTCCGTCGTTGGCGTCAGCACCTCCGGCAAAAGCATCATCGGAAAGAATATCAGAAACCGTAACAAAAGGCGCCCATGCCATGCCCGGATGTGATTGATATCCAAGCACATCGTACACAGCAACCAAAGCCTCCATGGCATCATTTTCTGTTTTATAAAAACTTGAAGTCACTTCCTGATCAAGCGGATTACGCTCCAGGAAGTCTTTCTTACAGGCCGAAAGCGTGAAGGCGAGTAAGATCACTAAACTTATGAATTGACTTGTTCTTTTCATGGTTCAAGCGTATTTTTCGTTAAAAAGTAATGGTAGTACCAAATCGGAAAATTCTTGCCTGTGGATAGATACCACGGTCGATACCGATATCAAAAGAGCTCATGGCTCCAATTTCGGGATCAGCGCCTGAGTAGCCGGTCAGCGTCAGCAGGTTTTCGCCTGAAATGTAGAAGCGCCAATTGACAGCACCAATGCGGCTGATCACATTCTTGGGTAAGTTATATCCAATCTGGAGATTTTTAAGACGTGCATAAGATCCATCTTCGATGTACAAATCAGAAACGCGGTAGTTGTTATTCACATCAATCCAGGTGTAGCGCGGAACTTCGTTTGAGGTACCTTCCCCTGTCCATCGGTCAAGAATATCTTCCGGGCGATTGGTATACCTCAAATCCTGCCTTTGGGCGCCATTGAAAATATCATTCCCGATTGAAGCTGTAACAAGGAATGACAGGTCGAAGTTTTTGTATTCTACTGATCCATTGATACCAAGCGTCCAATCAGGCGTTGGATTTCCAATCATTGTGCGGTCGTCTTCGCTAATCTTTCCGTCACCATTCACGTCAACAAAACGAACATCGCCGGGAACGGCATTTTTTTGTAAAAGATTACCTGTGCTGCCTATATGCTGAAAAATCTCAGCTTCATTCTGGAAAATTCCGTCAGTTTTGTAGCCCCAGAAATAACCAATCGGCAAACCTTCTTCTGCACGCGTAACCAAACCTGCAACAGCCCAGCTTGCACCTGGCAAAACTTTGTCTTCGTTACCGATTTTAGTCATTTCATTTTTGTTGTAGGAGGCATTAAACCCAATCGAATACTTGAGGTCATCCAGATAGTGACGCCAGTTGATCGAAAGCTCTACCCCACGGTTTTGAACGCTTCCAACATTGGCAACCGGCGGATCGTTACCCACGTGGCCAGGAATTGGGATACGCTCCAGCAAACCATTCGTTGTCTTCACGTAATAATCAACCGTAACGTTCAACCTGTTGTCGAAAGCACCCAAATCAAGTGCGATATCAATTTGTTCAGATTCTTCCCATCTGATGTCAGCATTTTCGATAAAGGAGGGTGAAGCACCAACAATTCTGCCGTTTCCAAAAATATATCCACGCGACTTATCAATGGTCGAAACAAACTGATAATTACCTATTTCCTGGTTACCATTTATACCGTATGAAGCTCTGAATTTTATGAAACTAATCTGATCAATTTTGGGCATAAAACTTTCCTCCGACACCAGCCAAGAAACTCCCACCGAAGGGAAGATACCGTAGCGGTTGTTTGCTCCAAACTTTGAAGAACCATCACGACGGATAATTCCCGTGAAGGCATAGCGACTTTGAAAATCATAAGTGATACGACCAAACGTAGAGAATAAAGCTGAGTGCCAAGCACCTCCGGTTGCAATCCATGCCGTATCGGTGGCCATATTCAGGTAAATATTATCAGGATCGGTGGTCGGCACCTTAGCATTGAAACCCGTTAAGTCTTCATATTTCGACTCACTGGCCGTTGTACCAACGAGTACTGAGAATGAGTGATCATTGATCTTTTTACTGTATGAAACCGTGTTTTCCCATTGCCAGGTAAAATAACGATCCATTCCTTTGAAAACTGAAGTTTTCTCAGTGTTGTTCTGTGCTCCGTTCAGGAAAAACAAAGGCCGGTAAGAATCGTTCAGCACATAAGCCAAATCAATTCCAAGGCTCGAGCGTACTTTTAATCCTTCAATTACTTCATATTCTCCAAAAACATTTCCTACAACCTTATCTACGCGGGTTTCCTGATTTTGGATTTCGAGCAAAGCCATTGGATTAACCACTTCTGCACCAACATAATTGGAAATACCATAATATTGACCGCCAGCATCACGAACAACTGGTTCGTCAGAATATGGATACTGCCCCAAAATAGCAGGATCAGTCTCAAAAACAGGAGTTAAAGGATCCATATTTAAGGCACTGCTATATGCTCCGTTGAAGGAAGCATTACTGCTAATGCCACGACGCACAATATGAGAATAGGACAAGTTGTTTCCGAAAGAAAACTTTTCTGTAACCTTATGATTGGAGTTGATACGTGCTGTAATACGATCAAATTGCGATTTTTCTCCACCTATAATCCCCTGTTGAGAAAAATACGAAAGAGAAGAAGCATAGGAAGATTTTTCTGTACCACCTGTCACTGACAACTCATGGTTAACCATTGGCACATTTTTTTCAAACATAACATCCTGCCAATCTGTATTGTAACGGGAAATTTCATTCAGATCGAATGGCTCTGTGAGGCCGGCATTGCGCGCACCTTCGTTCATCAGCATGCGGTAATCGTCTGCTCCAAGCATATCAATCGTACGGGCAACATTTTGAATACCGTAATAGCCCGAATAAGTCAGATTCATAGTTCCAGCCTTACCTTTTTTGGTAGTGATCAAAACTACACCATTGGCTGCCCTGGCTCCGTAAATTGCAGCGGAGGCAGCATCTTTCAATACGTCGATTGACTCGATATCGCCGGGGTTGAGGTATTCGATTCCACCTACTGCCATTCCATCAACAATATACAAAGGATCAGCGCTGCCGGTAGTTCCTGCACCACGGATACGCACTGTAGGTGCCTCGCCTGGTTGACCAGATAAATTAGTTACCTGCACACCCGCTGTGCGTCCCTGCATGGCCTGATCGGCACGCAGAATTGGTGTTGAGCTAATGTCTTCTGCACTAACAGTTGCAATTGCACCCGTTACAACTTTCTTCTTTTGCGTGCCATAGCCAATTACAACTACCTCATTTAATTCGGTGAGTTCATAGCCCAGCACTACATTAATTATCGGTTGGTCGTTAACTGCAATAGTCTGGCTTTCGTAGCCTACGTAGGCAAACTCCAGAGAAGCCTGGCCATTGGTAACTGTAATGGTATAATTACCATCGAAATCGGTTATTGTTCCATTGAGTGTACCTTTTTCGACGACTGTGGCGCCGGGGATACCGAACTTACTCTCCTCATCCAGGACATTACCTGTAACAGTAAATCCTTGAGCCTGAACACTTCCAGCCAACAGAATCAGTAAAGCAAGTGTAAATAATTTGTAAATTTGTTGGTTCATCTCATGTAATTTTAGTTTTAATGCTTAATTTTTATTCAGGGTTTTATTTTGCTTGCTGAAAAACCCTCACATAATCCACTTTCATTTTTTGAGGAAAAATTGTGGTGAAATCGGGATCTCCTCCGAAATTTCCTCCGACTGCCACATTAAAAATCAACCAGAAATTTTGATGAAATTCAGTCATATCAGCTGGCGTGATATCAGCTGAATAGAACTCTTGGTTATTAACATACCAACGGATAGCCGTTTCGTCCCAAACGATGCTAAACACATGATAAGCATCTGCAAAGGTTCCGGAACTCTTGGTATAAGCTCCGCCAATATAGGAATGACCGTTATTATCCCAATGCATTGTTCCCAGCACTTGATTTTCGCGTCCGCCTCCGCCGCGCATTTCCATGATGTCTATTTCGCCACTTGCCGGCCATCCCACTGTATTGATGTTATCGCCAAGCATCCATAAAGCAGGCCAAAGCCCCTGCCCTTTAGGCAAAAGAGCACGAATGTCGACCCTGCCATAACGAAATGAAAATTTATCGCTCGTTTTGAGTTTGGCTGAGGTATAATTTCTATTCTGAAAGTATTGAGACTTAGCCTCAATAATTAGCGTTCCGCCGCTTACAATGGCATTTTCGCGCCGGTAAAATTGTAACTCATTATTTCCCCAACCACAAAGGTTAGGGCAGCCATCACCAAGATCAAAACCCCATTTTTGATCATCTATTTGTGATCCATTGAATTCATCCTGCCAAATCAATTGGTAACCGGAATAAGATTCTGATGAAAAATATCCCTCGTCCAAAGGCACTTCTACTTCAGGAGCAATTATTTCAACTGTTCCTTCGACCTTGATATACTTTTCAGAATTGCCATATGCCCTTACGGCGTAAGGATAATTGCCCGGACTTTCAAATTGATATTCAAAAAAACCATCAGTGTTTGATAAGGCCGGTGATTCAGATGCGCCGGGAAAAAATTCAAATCGTGTTGCATTATCGGCGGTAGCCTGAATGACAACCGAAGCGGTTTCATGATCCACGCTGAGTAAATCAATCGTGAGGTTTGAGGGTAAATCGTTTTGCGGTTCTTCAGTGTTTTTATCACAGGAATATCCCAGTAAAAGCACTAAAAATAAACCTAAACTTAGCGTGATTCTCATGCCTTATGTCATAAAAAAAGCTGTGGCCTCAAATAAGAGACCACAGCTTGTATGTTATCTATTCAAATTTGAAATTGCGGATATAGAAGGTGCCGGGTGCAGTATGGCCGCCGCCTCCAATAGAAATAGCAAAGAAATCGAGATCAGTGCGTTCGTATGGAGTATAACTGCCAGCGCCGCTTGTTGGAGCATTAAGCTGGAAAGTCCAGGTTTGCCATTCATCAAGAACAACACTTTCAGGATCAACGTCATACTGAATATGACCTGTCCACCACTGCTCTGTTTGACTGGCTTCACCAATAATAATTCCAATTGCTTTAGTCAGGTCGCCAGAGAAATCATTGGTACTCGGAACATAAACCTCGATAGAAACAGTAGTAAAGTTGTCAAACTGAATATCGTTGGCTTGCATAAACTGCAATTCCTGATATTGACCAACTCTGTCGTACTGACCAACAGGAGTGTCGCCACCTGCAGGGTCAACAACACCCATTGTGAAGTTTACACCGTTACCGGCCAAACCTGTTCCAGGGTAAACGGCTGCTGTATCGAGCAATACAAAGTCGGTAGCAGAGGCAAATGTATTATACATTTCAGTTGGAGTAAGATCAGGAAGATCTTCACC
>JAGYNM010000007.1 GCA_018399335.1 Bacteroidales bacterium
CGGTCTGCCAAAAAAGATTGAACAAATTGAACCGCGACAGCAAACCAAAGAAGTTACATCATCCGATACTAAAAAATTGCTGCTTCGAAACAATAGCAAAGAATGGTCTATGCTGGCCACTATTGTAAACATCGGAAAAGAAAGCTTTTGGTTGCTCCAGCCCTCAGCCGAATATCAAGACGAGCACGAGCAATCAATGGCCAAAAACCTGCGCGAAAGTGAAGCACGGTTCAGGGCTGTGGTGGAGCAAAGCGATGAAGGCCTCATCCTTTTTGATGAAAAAGGTAAAATTACACTCTGGAACAAAGGTGAAGAAATCATTACTGGTTACAAAGCCAGCGAAATGATTGGCAAATACATCTGGGATGTGATGTTTTTGCTTGGCCCGGAAGAAATCAGACAAAAATCGCCTGAAGGAGCCAAAACGATACGCAAAAGAATATTAAACCTGCTGGCTCGTAAGGATTCGCGTTGGATTCACGAACAGAAAGAACGGATAATCTCCAAAAGCAATGGCGATGAACGCATCATCCAAACAACGCTTTTTCCGGTTATGCTCGAAGGAAGTTATATGTTTGGCAGCATCAACCGCGATATCACCGAACAGCATCATTCTGCTATTCAACTCCACGACACCACATCGCGCTTAAAAGCTGTAATAAAAGCCATGCCCGACCTGATGTTTGTGCTGGATAACGCAGGCATTTTATTAGAAACATTGCAGCAGCAAATTCCTCCCTTTGCCGAAAAAGAACCACACAAAGGAATGCTGGTCAGCGATTTTATGGATAAACACGCTGCCTCAAACATTGTGCTGGCCGTAAAACGAGCAAGTAGCAGCAAGCAAACACAGGTTTTTGATTTGATGATTCCATTCAGCAAACAAAAACTTACTTACGAAGCCCGGGTTTCGCCCATGAACAGCAGCAGTTGTTTGCTCATGCTCCGCGAAACAACCAACATCAAACAACTCGAAAGCATCTTGATGCAAAACAACCGTTTGCTTCAAACCCTTACCCATCTTGCCACACGCTTCATAAACCTTCCGCTGTCGAAAACCAATGACGCCATCAATGATGCACTTAAGCAAATTGGCCTTTTTGCTGGTGTCGACAGGGTGTATATTTTTGATTATGTGTGGGAAGAAAAATATATGACCAATACTTTTGAATGGTGTTCAGAAGGCACAAATCCCGAGATCGAAAACCTGAAAAGAGTTCCCAACGATTTGATTCCTGACTGGGTAGCCTCTCATCAACAAGGCGAATTGACGATCGTTGATGACATTCAAAAACTTGATAAAAACAGTGAACTCTATAAAATACTGGAACCTCAGCAGATAAAGTCTTTGATTACCATCCCTTTGATGGAAGAAAAAAACTGCCTTGGCTATGTGGGTTTTGATACCGTGAAGCAACACAAGTCGTTTTCTGACAGCGAGTTATCCCTGCTACAGATTTTCGCAGAACTACTCACCAACCTTAAAATTAAACAGCGAACCGATCATTTGCTTAAACGCAATCAGCATACCCTTGAACAACAAAACCAGCAACTGAGTAGCCTGAACGAAAAGTTGAAGCAGCAGAACGAGGAAATCCTCGAAAAAAATGCTGCCCTGGCCAAAGAACGCGAAAAAGCTGAAGCCAGCGACCGACTCAAAACAGCCTTTTTAAATAATATTTCGCACGAAATCCGCACACCACTGAATGGAATTGTCGGCTTTTCGCAATTACTTTCCGATCCTGACCTCAGTCTGGATGACCGCCTCGATTTCATCGAGGCCCTGGGATTGAGTGTAGAGCGACTTACCGACACATTCAACGATATCATGGATGTGTCGCTGCTGATGTCGGGCAATATGCCTTTCAATGTCGAAACCATTCATCTGCCTGCCATGCTCACTGAGATTCACAAAAAACACCATCCTCTGGCTAAAGCCAAAAATATTGAGTTGAAGATGATGATTTCGGATGAATCCCTAAAAATGAGGATGGATGGCGATCGTGGCTACCTGTATAAAATATTAAACGAACTGGTAACCAACGCATTAAAATACACCCAAAAAGGCTTTATCCATATGGGTTTCGAAACACAGGACGATGAGTTGGTGCTTTTTGTGCGCGACAGCGGAAAAGGAATCAACGAAAAAGCCCTTCCCGAAATTTACAAGCCCTTTATTCAGGAAGATTTTTCCAGCACACGCGATCAGGAAGGTGCCGGGCTTGGCCTCACCATCGTAAAAGGACTTGTACACCTGATGCAAGGCCGCATCCGGATAGATTCTGTAATTGATCAGGGAACAACATTTTATATTCATATACCTTTAAAATCTGCCATTAATATGGAACTTTCAAAACCGATAGAAAAACCGATTCAAGTAGATCAAAACAAAGACTGGCCAACAATTCTGGTTGCCGAAGATGAGGATCTTAATATTTTGTACACCAAACGAATTTTCAAATCGAAACCCTTTAATGTGCTTTATGCCCGCAATGGCAGCGAAGCCGTTCAGTTGGTCAAAACCCACGATGAAATTGATTTGGTTTTGATGGATATTAAAATGCCCGTAATGGACGGCCTGGAAGCCACCAAACAGATAAAACTCATCAATCCCAACCTTAGAGTGATTGCTGTTACGGCCTATGCTGCCAACGACGACAGGTTTATGTGTCTCAATGCCGGCTGCGACGATTACGTTACCAAACCCTTTAAGCCAACTGAGCTTTTTGAGATGATTTATAACTGGCTGCCAAAAAATTGAAATACCGCTAATGGACTTATCCTACAAAACTATTCTTCAGACCCTTCCCAACCCACTTCTTGTTTGCAGTCGTGAGGGCAAAATACTATTTGTAAACCCCTCGGCTAACCAGATTTTTGGCGATTTGGACAGCCAGATGATACAGCAAATAATTCCCGCTCTGATCGATTCTGAGCAGGCCGAAGATTGGTTTAACCAGGAAAATGAACGTGTTTTCAGCACCAATATCAAAAACACATTAGAGCAGATTACCTGGAAATGCAAAACCTCTGATCAGGATGACACTCAATCTGTGATTTTACTTTTTCCGCTGGTGTCGCATGCAGTGGCACGCGGGCAAAAAAAACCCGACTTCAGTGTTTTTAAAGCAAATACTAAACTGAACAAAAACGAGACAGAAACCCTTTTTAGAAAACTCTACCACAAAGCCCCGCTTGGCATCACGCTGATCGACTCAACTACCAAACGATTTGCCGATTGCAACCCCATGATGACAGAAATTTTGGGCTATAGCAAGGCTGAATTACAGCAACTTACTTATTTCGACATCACTCCTAAACGCTTTCATCAACTTGATCGGATTCAAACTGAAGCACTTTATATCTCGGGTCAGTTTGGTCCATACGAAAAGGAATATTTTCATAAAGATGGTCATCCGGTTACGGTAATCTTACATGGAGAAAGCTTTTTTAAAGACAATGGCGAACGGATGGTTTGGCTTTATATTCAGGATATTAGCCAGCAAAAAGAAATGAGTATTAAATTAAAAGACAGTTTAAACAGCGTAAAAATCCTTTTTGATGAAGCCCCTGAAGCCTATTTGCTCACCGATATCAAAGGCCACCTTATCGATGCCAATTCAGCAGCTGAACAGCTTTTCAGGCTCAGCAAAAGCAATTTCATCGGGAAAAACCTCTTACATCTTTCTCAATTGCCACTTAGCGAGGTGCCCAAAGTAGCGAGTGTGCTGGCTCAGCACGCAATGGGCAAATCGAGCAAACCCTATGAACTGCTTTTGCAGCGCGACGAAATCAGTGTAATGTTTCTCGAAGTGCGAACCTTTAATGTTACGATAAGCGAAAAAACCCGCTTGCTAACTATCGCTCGTGAAATTACCGACAGGAAAAACTATGAGCAGCAAATCATCAACGAAAAAAATAAAGCCCAACAATACCTTGATATTGCAGGCTCAGTGATTATCGGTATTAAACCAGATCATTCTATCAGTATTGTCAATCAGGCCGGATGCCGTTTGGTTGGCTTTGAAAAACCTGAACTTATCGGTCAGCAATGGACAACCCTGCTCAAAAACGATCATGAAACAGAAAAAATTAAACACTTTCTGGATCACTGTTTCAACGAAGCAAAAACACCTGACGAAGCCGTCGAAAGTAAGCTGGGACTGCTGAATGGAAAAGCCATTAACTTTTTATGGAAAACTACCTTAATTTATAAAGATGACGGCAGTATCGACGGCTTATTGGCCTCGGGCATTGATATCACAGAACTCAAACGTGTGCAACAGCTTTTGATAGAAAAAGAAATCAAATCGGCACACCTCAACCAAATATCCCAGTTGGCATTACAGCCCCGGGCCGAAAAAAAGCAATGGATAAAATTAGCCGAATCTCTTAAAGATTTGATGCAATCAGACGAGTGTTATATCACTGCCTGGGACGAAGCAAATCATCGGCCAATTCCGATCGCTGCCCACGAAGCTATGTTCGACCTTTTTATAAAGCTTGACGCTAACTTAACATTAGAAACTTTTACACAAAACATACTTGAAGAAGGAAAAACAATCGTGACGAGCGATAGCAGCAAATTTCCCTACGATAATAAGTTATTTCCTAAACAGTTCGATACGAAATCATATATTGGCATTCCGATGGTCGTTGGAGAAGAAAAACTGGGAGTCATTATTTTTGGATATCGTGACAATCATCAGCTTACGGACGACGAACTTGAGTGGGGATCGTTTTGCTTCAAATCATTTGGCACTTGCCTTTCATAAAAGCAAACTTATCGAGGAACTCCGGAAATCAAATGCTACAAAGGATCGTTTCTTTTCGGTGCTTTCGCACGATCTGAAAAGTCCTTTTGCAGGCATTGAAACTTTGACCGGTATTTTACTCGAGAACTATCCGCCGGCAAATGAAGCCGAACAACTGAGCATGTTGAAAACCTTGGCACGAAACCTGTTGTCCAACTCAATACGCGCTGATCGATCCTCACTTAGCTGGAACCGGCTGGAGCGTGGGCTGATGCCTTTGAATCCCGGAACAGCTGGTTGTAAAATGATTTGGTGATGAAGTTTTGCAAGCAGCTCAAAACCGAAGCCGATGCCAAAAACATTATCTTGAATTAAAATCCCTGATAACACCATCGTTGATGCCGACGAACACGCTGCAATCGGCGAACATTTGCCAAAATGCATTAATTTACTTATCCCAATCAAAAATTTGGATCACCGCAAAAAGTGATGCAGAAAAAGTTGAAATAGAAATCAAGGATAAAGGAATTGGCATGAGCAAAGAAGCTGTTCAAAACCTGTTTGAATTAGGAAGTCCAAAATCTGAAATTGGTACTTCAGGCGAAAAAGGAACTGGCCTTGGACTGCTCATCGCCCACGAATTTATCAAATTACATCATGGCAATATTCAAGTAGAAAGTGAGCCCGATAAAGGCAGCAGCTTTATTATCACACTCAAGAAAAAACTCAATCAGTGAACTATTCCATACTACTATGAAAGATAAAACCAACAAAAACAGCAGTTACCACTACTTAAATCTCTTTGGCGATGCCATTTTGGTTTTAGCATCTGATTCCAGTATATGTTTTACAAATAATACGCTTGAGCATCTTGTTGATAATACTGATGCCTTGGGCAAGGGTAAACTACTATCCACTATGCTTTCCTCTGAGGAAAGAAAGAAAATGTCAGTCCTGAAGCAACCTAATCAGCAGGCCAATGAGCCTATCATGATTGATTTGGATTTGAAGAATCCAACGTTGAGCTTACGACTTGAATACGACCCTGCTTTAGGTACACTACCTGATGGCAATCACCTTTTTGTTGTGAAGCTACAAAGCAGTATTTCAGATAAATTAAAAACTAATAAGGACTCGCTTGAATATTCGAATGCATTTTACCTGATCCGTACAGACTTAAACGGAAACTACACCTATGCCAATCAGTTTTTTTTGGAGCGTTTTAATTTCAATATCAACCAAATACTTGGAAAACCAGCGATGGAAAGCATTTTTGCCGACGATTGGCAAAAATGTTTGGAATCCGTTGAAAAGTGTCTGATAAGCCCAAAGCTGTCTCAAACAATTCTTTTAAGAAAACCTAATTCCAATGGCAGTTTTATTACATCATCATGGGAATTTAAAGCGCTCACTGATCCAGATGGAACACCTGTTGAAATACAATGTGTAGGCATGGATGTTACTGATCAGGCTGAAACATTCAAAGCCCTTCAGCTCAATCAGGAACGTTTGCGTGCAGTTTTTGATCATGCTGGCGCAGGAATTGCCATTGTAGATGCCAGTGGAATAATTCGTTTTGCCAACGAATATTTCTGCAACTTTTTGGATTATTCAACCGATGAACTTATTGGAAAGACAGCTAATGAAGTAACTTATTCAGAAGACATCTCCCGCGATTTTGAAAAGTTCACGGCATTGCTAAATCATGAAATAAAAAGCTACGAAATCGAAAAACGCTACATCAAGAAAAACGGAGAGGCGGTTTGGGGACGACTCACATTGTCGGCATATGATGAGTCGGAAGACAATAGCAGGCTTTTTATTGCAATGAT
Organism: Bacteroidales bacterium; assembly: GCA_018399335.1. Lineage (GTDB taxonomy): Bacteria > Bacteroidota > Bacteroidia > Bacteroidales > F082 > UBA5536. The sequence continues at coordinate 6,587 of JAGYNM010000007.1, forward strand.
TAATGATATTAACGAAAAGGTAAAGCAGTCAAAAATTCTGGAACAAAATCAAATCCAATTCAGAAAATTGCTCGAAGAGCTTCCGGATATGGTATTGATTCATCAAAAAGGTATTATTCAGTATGTTAATCAAGCCATTATAAAAATTCTTGGCATGAGCGAAAAAGGCTTACTGGGGCATCATGTATTGGAATTTGTTCATCCAGAAGATAAAAACCTGGTCGCAAAACAATTAAATACTGATAAAACCAATAAACCCGCGGAAGATTATGAAATTCGCATAAAAGTGGGATCACTTTTTGAGCGGGTGGCGATAATCAGGACTACCGCAATCGATTTTATGGGTGATCTGGCTACTATTGTCATTTTGATTGATATCACTAACAGAAAAGAGGTTGAAGAAGCCCTGCGCGAAAGTGAAGAGAAGTTTCGCATGCTTTCCGAAACCATTCCTTTTGCAATTATGATTCATCAAGATGATCATTTTGTCTATACCAATCCTGCCGGTGAGCGGATTACGGGCAGATCGGCCAGTGAAATATTCCAGCTTAAGTATTGGGAACTCGTTACACCAGAATATCAGGAACTGATACGCGAAAGAGGAAAAAGGCGTCAGCTGGGCGAAGAAGTTCCAACAAGCTATGAATTTCAGGTGCAACACAAAGCAGGACATCAGCCATGGGTGTTGCTTACTGGCACACGAATCAACTACAAAGGAAAGTCGGCAGGTTTGATCTCTGTGGCTGATATCACCAGGCGAAAAGAATATGAAAAACAGCTTAATGAGCAGGCAGCCAGAATGAATGCCGTGCTCAGTGCCCTGCCCGATATGCTATTTGTTTGCGACCTGCATGGCAATTTTCTGGAATATTTTGCCCAGTCAACCGATTTGTTTGCGCTTGATCCTGATAAAGTAATTGGCTCTAATATTGCTGAATTCCTCGAACCACAAGAAACAAAAAGACATTTGAAAGCCTATGAAACATGCCTTACCGAAAAAAGAAATGTTACAATCGAGTATCAATTAGTAATTCGTGGCCAAACTCATTATTTCGAAGCACGACTTAGTCCAATCGATGATAAGCGATTACTCTCGATCGTGCGTGATATTACTTCCAACACACGACTAAATCAGGAACTAGGTTATCTGTCTGATCTACAATCTCTTCTTACCAGGCTCTCCAACAAATTTATCAATATTGAAACCGAGAAAGTAGATCAGGCCATTTCAGAAGCACTCAAAGAAATCGGTGAGTTTACGCAGGTAGATCGGGTTTATGTTTTTAGATACGACTGGGACAATCAAATCATGACAAACACCTACGAATGGTGTGCTGAGGGAATCACACCCGAAATTGAGAACCTGAAAAGTGTTCCTAATGATATGATTCCCGAATGGGTAAACGCTCATAAAAAAGGCAAAACTATAGATATTCCCCAAGTGAATGCATTAGAATCCGAAAGCAATTTGCGTAAGATTCTCGAGCCTCAGGGTATAAAGTCGCTTACCACATTACCGATGATTTATGAAGACAATTGTCTGGGCTATATCGGACTTGATGCCGTGAAGCAGGAAAGAATTTGGACAACCCAGGAAACAACAATCTTAAAACTTTTTGCTGAGCTGCTCACAAATCTACATGTAAAGGCAGCCGTGAATAAAAAACTCCGCAGTGTTGAAGCTACAAATGCATTTATTACCGATAATATTGCTGATGCAGTAATACTAACTGATGCTAAGGGCAATTACAGCTTTATTTCACCTTCACACAAACGAATTACAGGCCGTGGCGAAGAGGTTATGGGACGAAGCATATTCGAACATATACACCCCGACGACATAAACCTTGTAAAACAAACTGTCAACAAGGGAAAACAATCCAACAAAGAATACACTGTAAACTACCGCTACCTGCATCCTCAACAGGGCTATATCTGGATTGAGTCAACCGGAAAACGCTATTTTGACGAAGATGGCCAGATTTTCGGACTTTTTACCTCACGTAATATTCAGGAAAGGAAAACTGCCGAATTTGAACTACTAAAACTTTCAAGAGCCATTGAACAAAGTTCTGCTTCAGTGATTATTACAGATATTTCAGGTCATATTGAATATGTAAATCCTGCCTTTTGCAATAATACGGGCTATAGCTTTGAAGAAGTAAAAGGCAAAAATCCCAGGCTTTTAAAATCAGGACATACCACTGCCGAGACTTATCAAAAACTTTGGGAAACCATCACCAGTGGCGGATCGTGGCGGGGAAACTTTAAAACAAAACGCAAAGACGGCAGCTTTTTCTGGGAAGCAGCAAATATATCACCAGTGATTGACAATCAAGGCAACATTTCCCATTTTCTTGCTATGAAAGAAGATATTACAGAACAAAGAAAAATACGCAACGAACTTATAAAAGCCAAAGAACAGGCTGAGGAAAGCAACCGTCTGAAAACAGCATTTATCAACAACATCTCACACGAAATCAGAACCCCTCTAAATGGCATAGTAGGCTTTGCTGAACTTCTTGTGGATCAGGACATACCTCGAGATGAAAAAAATGAATACCTGCGGGTGCTAAATCAAAGCAGTAACAGATTGATAAAAACGGTTAATGATATTATGGAGGTATCCTTGCTGGTGTCAGGAAACAAGCAAATTTATCCTGTTCAATTTCAGCTGACCGATTTACTACAGGAAATACAAGAAGCTTTCGAATCACAATGCCACAAAAAAAATATCGCTTTCGAAGTAACCCTCCAATCCGACTGCAACCAAAAAAGTTGCCTCACCGACCGCAGCATGGTGCTTAAAATACTTACCGAACTGATTGGTAATGCTATTAAATATACTGAAAAAGGCTTTGTAAAACTAAACTGCATGGCAATTGATGCGAATCTAAATTTCCTGATTGAAGATAGTGGATCAGGCATACCAGAAAAATACCGTGAAAAAGTGTTCGAATATTTCAGTCAGGCAGATAATTCCGAAAATCGTGGCTACGAAGGAAGCGGTCTTGGATTGTCCATTGCCCGCGAAATGGCTAACTTACTTGGAGGAACCTTATCCCTGCATGCAACATCTGAAAAAGGCAGTACCTTTTACCTGCATATTCCATGCAATAGTATAGTCGCACCCCTATCTTTGCCAGATGAAAGAAAAGAAAATTCACAAAAAAATCGTGGCACTATACTGATTGTTGAAGACGATGAAGTGAACTATCTTTACCTAAGCAAAATACTTAATCCCGAACAACGCTCACGAACTATCTGGACAACAAACGGCATGGATGCCGTTGATTTATGTAGCAATAACAAGGATATCAGTTTGGTACTCATGGATATTAAACTACCCGGCCTTAATGGCTACGAAGCAACCAGAAGAATCAAAAAACAGCGTCCCGATATCAGCGTGATTGCCGTTACAGCTTATGCCATGGAAGCCGATCGGGAAAAGCCCTGCAAGCAGGCTGCGACGACTTTTTAAGTAAGCCTTTCAGTAAAATGAACTACAGCAAAAACTGCAAAAAACCGGAATACATGGAAACAACCTAAAGAAAACTTTGGCCTTTCTGAAGCCGAAAAAACCTGCAGTCGTTAAACCAATTGCATGAGCTTATTCTGAAATTTTCTTCCTTGCTTATTCAGGCCAAAACAGATGAAATTCATCCAGGCTGTCGATACTACACTCGAACGTCTGGGCATTTATGCCGCTGTGGATCCGGAGTATATATTTTCAGTAATCCACTGCAAGATACGGTTGACAGCACCCACGAATGGTGTAATGAAGGAATCACACGAAATAGACAACCTGCAAGACATTCCTTTTGCTGCAGTTCCGCGCTGGCAGGAAAATTCAAACTGAAGGAATATTTTACATCCCCGCGTATCGAAATCGACCCGCAATATCATGTAGAAAAAGATATTCTTGAACCTCAAGGAATTATCTCGTACTGGCTATTCCCATTTTTGCGAACACCCCTGATTGGTTTCATTGGATTTGATAGTGTAAAACATGAAGAAGACTTTGGAACAAGGAACATATCGGCCTGCTAAGACTTGCAGGCGAAATCATTGTGCGGGAACTATTTACCGCGAGCGTTTCGAAAATGAATTGAGAAAGCACGCAAACTGGCCGAGGACGCCAATAAAGCTAAATCCAGAGTTTCTGGCAAATATGAGCCACGAAATCCGCACACCCATGAAGATGCCATTCTGGGGTTTGAAATCATGCTCAACACCATCGGTGACGAACAAAATAAAAGTTATATCAAGGCAGTGCTCACCAGCCATGGCCGAACCCTGCTTTCGCTAATCAACGACATCCTCGACCTTTCAAAATAGAAGCAGGTCAGCTTGTTATCAATCCTGAAGCTGTCAGGTTGCAAACCATCTTCAATGAAATGGAACAGCTTTTTTAAACCTAAACCGAAGAAAAGGGTTTAGGCTACCGCTTTCATTGTGATGAAAATATGCCTGAAATACTGGTTCTTGACGATGTGCGTCTGCGTCAAATTTTGTTTAATCTGGTTGGTAATGCCATTAAATTCACCCGCCAGGCGGAATACAGAAATCACCGGAGCAGCAAATCCTATTCCGGCCAAAGAAGGTCATTATCAGCTAACCATAAAAGTGTGCGACACAGGCATCGGGATACCACAATCACATATCAATAACATTTTTAATGCTTTTTATCAGGTAAGAAGCAGATTCTGCACGACGTTTCGGAGGAATTGGCCTAGGACTTTCTATCACCAAAATTAGTCGATTATGGGAGGCGTTCTTCAGGTTGAATCTGCTCGGATAAAGAACGGCTACTGCTTCACCATTGGCCTGCCCGATATTCCTGAAAGTGAAGCTGAAACAAAAAAGAAAATGGCTTTTTTCGTGGAATGATCCAGCAAATGAGTTTTAATGAAGCCAACATCATGGTTGTGGATGATATTGCCTATAACGCGAACTTATCAGGTTTTCTGGCGGCCGACACAAAACTAACGGTAATAGAGGCAATGGATGGCGAAAATTGTCTGGATTTACTGCAAATTCAAAAGCCTGATTTGATCCCTAATGGACCTGCGCATGCCAGGTTTGAGCGGATGAAACCACACGCAAAATAATCAGCCTTTTTGAGAAAGATCCTATACCAATTATTGCTTTCACAGCATCAAGCATGAAACACGATGAAGACCTGATTCATGAATTGTTGACGACTACCTGCGTAAACCAGTGGGCAGGAATGAATTACTCGAATGCCTGAGTAAGTTTTGCCACATACAACTTCCGGCAATAGTTTTGCAGAAACTCCTGAGCTAAATATTGAAAACCTGAATCGAACGCAATGTCAGGGATTTTTGCAAACTTTTAAGGAGCATCTCGAACAAGATTTCAATGCCTGAAAACAGCTTTTGATATGGAATTGCTAGAAAACTTTTAATAGGGGTGAAGAACTGCGCCGTCAGTTCAATATCAATCAACTGGATAACATCGTGAAGGATTAAAATTGGCCAACGAAAGTTTTGACTATGAACACACTACGAACAGCAACTTTGGCAGCTGGACAAGTGTTGACGAAATGAACGATAAAACTAACTTGAAATGAATGAGTTAAACACAAAAGCCATTTACCCAGCTACACTACTTGTTAGTGGACGACAACCCCTTAAATCTACAATTAATTTCCACCTTTTTACGCTCGAAAGGCTATAAACCGGTTATCGCCAATTCGGGCACTAATGCCGCGAAATACCTCGAACAAAAAACCCCAGATCTGATTTTTACTGGATCATGATGCCCGAGATGGATGGTTTGAAGTTTGCCAAAATTAAATCCCAAAGTCGGTACGCCGATCTTCCGGTGAATTTTAACAACAAAAAATGAAGTAACCGACATCGTAAAAAGGATTTAGCGTGGGGGCGGTCGATTTCATTACCAAACCATTTAGAAATTGAAGAAGTTTTGGTGCGAATCCATAATCATCTGGCACTCAAACAGGCAAAATTAAAGTTGAAGAACAAAAACGAAACGCTGAAATCACTAAACCAAACCATCGCCCTTTCCAATAAGCAGCGGAAGAACAAGCTAAAGATCTGAAAGAACTTGACGCACAAAAAACCGGTTCTTTTCTATTCTGGCTCATGATTTAAGAAATCCATTTTCTGGTTTTGTAGGAATGACCAGATGCAACTCGCAATGGCTGGAAAACTATGAAAGAAGAGGATTTGGAAGATTTCATACCCTTGATCAAACAGCGGAAAAGTAAATAAACTACTCGAAAACCTGCTTAAATGGTCACGGGTTAACGACGGCTGATTTTTTGAAAAATCTGTTTTATGCTCGATGATCTGGTTACAGAAGCCTTCGATCTTAAAGAACATGCTGAAAAAACAACTTACCCTTATCAATGGCATTGAAAAAAGACTATCTGGAGGCCGATGAACAAATGACAATGATGGTAATCAGAAACTTATTGTCCAATGCCATAAAATTTACTCCAATCGGAGGTATCATAAAAAATTGATGCGCTTTGAAGCTTGGCAACAATATGCTGCAAGTGGCTGTGCGCGACAATGGTATCGGCGCATATAAAAGCCCGAAACCCTCAAAAACTTTTAACATAAGCGAAAAGTTTCACGCCCCGGCACCGAAGGCGAAGAAAGTACCGACCTGGGACTTATCCTTTGCAAAGCACTTATCGAGAAAACAAGGCGGAAACTCTGGGCCGAAAGCGAAGAGGGATCGGGTTCGGTATTTTATTTCACGCTTCCAATGACAAATGGTAATTAAACATCAGCATTACTTGATTCGGTATACTTTTTCCCTTATCCACCAAAGCTATTGCGGTTAACCTCTGGTTTGGCCCGCGTATTTTTGCTTGCGTAAAGTGAAGATTATAGCTAATGCTATTGTTAACACCCTGAATACGTTTGACCAAACTCCGCCCAAAGCATTATCGCCGGCTTCAAAAAGCATCCAACTGAGGTTCATCAAGGTATGTAGCAGAAAAAACAAACCAGAGGTTGAATTTCCATTCGGCATACAGCCAGGCAAAAAAACCAGCACCCATAAAAGTCATGATGAAAATGCCTGCCATTTCGCCTATATCGCTGCTTTGATACAAATGAAGTGACCCGAAAATGATTGCTCCAAGCAAAATGGAAGGGATAAAACCCAGGCGTGTATAGCGAAACAAAAGGCAAAGAAAAACGCCCTGAAATACATTTCTTCAAAAAATCCGGCAAAAACAGCTCCCAACATGATCTGCCTCCAGCTCAGATCCTGATTAAAATCAAACACTATAGCATAGCCAGCGAACATGGGAAGGGTAAACAATAATGCCAAGCCAAAACCTTTCAGCAAAGATCGCGACATGCCTAAAGCCTCGAACGACTGCCTCGAACAACACAACCACAGTAATAAAAAGAGCAAAACCAACTAACAGATAAGCCACGAAATAAGCCAAAACAGCATCTGTATAATCCATCAGAAAATGGTACACCTCAGCAAAATAAAGCTTGTTGATTAGGATATAAATGGCAAAAGCCAGCGGCACAAGCCAAATCGCAGGTTTTGAATCAGCTTTCATAAAATTGATTTTTGGCCAAAAATAAAACTATTTTGTTTCCATTATGCCACACGGATTACCTAATTATCGCTGGCCTGTTTGAGGTAGCTTTGCAGCTTCCTTTCGAAAGCCCGAACCGCTGCTGCTCAGAATCCTATTGGTGGTTTACTGCTTTGTGATCAGTCACAGGCCTGAGCATGTGGTTGCTCTGCAGAGCCACGCATCACATCCCAATGGGTACAGCTTATGGCGTTTGGACTGGCATTGGGGCTGTGGGAACAGTTCTGATCGGAATCATTTTCTTTCAGAGAGCTGTAAACTTTTGGCGCTTATTTTTTCATCAGCACTTTAATTATCAGCATCGTGGGATTGAAAGAGTGGTTTCTTCGGGTTCCTGATCTCATTCATTATAACTTATTCTTGCCTTCAAAAACTATAAATTCATCTACCATGGTGCACAAATTAACGTTAATTTGTTGACCGTACTTACACAAATTAACAGTTTTTTGCTGTAAAATTTAAGTGTGAAACAGATAAAACCTCATCCAAATAAAGCTTCAAACAACTGATTAACAGAAGCTACAGCAACTATTTCAATTTTAAACTTCCCTTTATCAAGCCCTTTATTGTTGTATTTGGAGATAAAAATACGTTTCGAAACCCAATTTATCGGCTTCAGCAATGCGGGCTTCAATGCGATTCACAGCCCTGATCTCACCCGAAAGACCAACTTCTGCAGCAAAATCCCTTTGAATCAATCGGGATATCTTCACTTGAGGATAAAATACTGGCAATTACCGGGGAGTCAATCGCCGGATCGTCCACCGGATGCCACCTGCGATATTCAAAAACACGTCTTTAGCAGCCAGCCTGAAACCGGCACGCTTCTCGAGTACGGCCAAAGAGCATATTCAGCTTCGGCGCATATCAAAGCCTGTTCCTGAACGCTGTGGCGTGCCATAAGCTGCTGTGCTGACAAGCGCCTGGGTTTCGATCAGCATGGGGCGCAAACCCTCAACCATAGCCGCAATTGCCACACCACTCACCGCTTCTCTTCGCGCTGCAGCAAAATCTCACTCGGATTAGTCACCTCGCGCAAACCATTGGCATGCATTTCGAAAATGCCCAATTCGGCAACTGATCCAGCGGTTTGATAGCCCGTAAAATCCTGAAGCCGCCAATGCCGATCGCCCTCCAAACTGGATAACAGTATCTACCATATGTTCCAAAATCTTCGGGCCCGGCAATACTGCCATCCTTGGTGATATGACCAATCAAAAATGCCGGAACCTGAAAACTTTTGGCCAGCTTGTTTCATCTCGGCTGCCGTTTCCCTGATCTGCGAAATACTTTTCCGGCAGTGGCTTCCAAACCAGGCGATTGCAAGGTTTGGATAGAATCAATCTACCATGTCAGGTTGCATCTCCAGCAAAATGGCGAACAATTTCACGGGTGTCTGTCTCGTAAGAGGATATAACAGCTTTGGTTGCGAATACCAATCCTGTCAGCTCGCATTTTAAGCTGCTGCTGACTTTCTTCGCCCACTGATATAAAGCACTTTAACATCATTGAGTTGCATGCCACCTGCAGCATCAATGTTGATTTTCCAATACCGGGTTCTCCTCCTATCAAAACCAACGAGCCGGGAACCAATCCGCCACCCAGCACCCTGTTTAGCTCGGCATGGCCCATATCCATGCGAGCCACCTTTGTGCTGCTGATCTCTTGTACCGGCAAGGTTTTGCCGATTGGGCCGATACAATATTATTAGAAATCGTTTGGGCTTTTTGCCTGTTACAACAGTTTCTTCCACATAGGTGTTCCATTCGCCGCAGCCCGGGCATTTACCGATCCATTTTGCAGATTCATTGCCACAGTTTTTACAGAAAAGACGGTTTTTGTCTTGGCCATGTTTTATTTCTTTGGTTGATAAGGCCTGATAATCAGCCTTAGCGCTGTTAAAGTTGATATAATTTGAGAACCACTGCAAGAGTGTTTGCCAGCCGGTTTTAAATCCGACGATTGCCATCAAATGTACAAGCCATACAAACCAGGCAAATGTACCGCTGAAAAACAAACCGGCAACATCCACCACAGCCTTTTTCGGCCGATAGTGGCCATGCTGCCCTTGTCATATATTGAAAAGGCTTCAAGGCTTTTTGATGAATCAATCTGCTCCGGGTTTTGGCTAAAGCTCTGCCTGCTGAATGGCCACTGGAGCCACTGAGGATGACCCTTTGGATATGGGGATCTAAATCTTCCATCAAAACGACATCGCCCACGGCAAAACGGTTTTCAAACCTTTTACATAACTATAGGCATCCGTTGGCAGGCGTCCGCCATTTCCAGTAGCTGCCTGCTCCATCCCTGCAACCGGCGCTGCTTTACACCGGCGGCCCAAATAACATTTTCAGAAGGAATGGGTGTGCCATTTTCGAATTTCTACTTTGTGACCATCATAGTCGTTGATACGACAGTTCAGGAAAACCTGCACGCCCAGTTTTCAAAAACCCAAGGGTGCGTATGGATGATTTTCTCCGACATGCCTCCCAAAGTTTCGGCAGACCTTCGATCAAGAAAACCTGCATATCATCCATTTTTTTAAGTCATGGTACTCCTCCTTAAAAACAAAACGCTTAAAAGCTCAGCCAAGGCTCCGGCAAGTTCCACTCCTGTCGGTCCTCCGCCAATTATCACAAAATTCATAAGGCCTGTCGTTTCCAGCGGGTCTTTGGTAACGATCGCCTGTTCAAGATTCTGAAGGATCAAACTGCGGAGGTTGGGTGCTTCCGGAACAGTCTTCATCCCCATGGTATAGCGCTCCAGTTGGCATTTTCCCAAAATAATTGGTGCGGGCACCTGTGGCAGCAGCCAGGTAATCATACTTCAAGGTGCCATGAGAAGTTATTAGCTGATTTTGTCTGGCAAAGTTGTTGCACTTCCGCCAAACGGAAAAACAAGCTACCAAAACGTTTTACATATTTGCGCAAAGGGTAGGCTATCGAATCAGGTTCCAGACCGCCCGTGGCTACCTGATACAAGAGCGGCTGAAAAGGTATGGTAGTTGTTCTGATCAATCACTACAATCTGGAAGTCATTTTATTCAAACGCTTTAACCAGCGTGATTCCAGCAAAACCACCTCCGATAATTACCAGGCGGGGGTTTTGGAGGCAGGTAAATTTAAATTTGGGCTGGTATCCATGAAGCTATTTTAGTGATACATAACAAAATGTAACCGTCAGCCAGACTTGTGTAAGGTATTTTTTATGTTAAAGTTATTCCAGCTGGTAAGGAATTTAACAAAAATTAAGTGATTTAGCATTTTCCGAAAATTAGACTATTCCAACGAATGACTCAAAATTATCATGATTAATTACTTGCGTTTGGTTATTTGGATAAGCATTTAAAAACGATTCAGGAAAACGAATTTTACCAACTTTCCACTTGAATTCCGAAGGCTTTCAGCACCATTCAGGTCTTCAATATAATCAATTTCTGCCTGATCGTGGGTGCGCCAGAAATAGGTATTAGGGACATTTTCTCCATAGTGATTATATTTCATCCTTTCTGAGAGTAAAAGTTTTTCCCATAAGCTCCTTTATCAGGGCAACGCAATTCAGTAGGGGCAAAATTGCTTATCAATACATTACGAATCCATTGTCATAGAAAAGTATTTCTTACCTTTTTTTTTTTTAATTTCACTTCGCATGTTTCTGCTCAAAGCAGGGAGTTTGTAAATTACATAGGTTTTTTCGAGTAGGTCAAGGTATTTTTCGACAGTACTACTGTCAATATTTCCAACAGTTCTTGAGAAAGTTCTTGATAACTTATCTCATTGCCTGCACAGAAATGCTAGTGCCTGAAGTAACTTCTCAAGGTGACTGGATTTTCTGATACCTTCCAACCGAGGATATCTTTATATAAATAACTCTGCGCTAATTCAATAAGAATATTTTTCTCTTTGCCCGGATTGTTAATCACCTCGGATAAGACCCATAAATCAGTCGTGCATTCAAAGGTACGGCGTGCTTCCAACTTATTAGTTGTGTCCACCAATTCGGAATAACTAATCGGATAAAGGTAAAATGTACGTTTCCTTCCGGTTAAAGGCTCGCTGGTTCTGCATTGACCAAATCGAAAGAAGAACCAGTGGCAATTATTTACAAGTCGGGCTTTGTATCGTGCAATAGTTTCCAGTTTTTAATCAATATTTTCGATCTGCTGGAGACCTCATCTATAATGACTAATTTAGTTTCTGATCCTATGATTTGCATCAACGCAGTGCTAGTATTGGCAGCAGTTAATTCTTTATTAACATCTGCTTCATCTGCATTGAGCCATTTAGTTTCTACCTTTAGTTTTTCTACAAGTATTTTCAACATGGTAGTTTCCCAACTTGCCGTGCATAACAGCAGAATTACTTTGTTATTGAAGCACTGGTTACTATTTGTTCAATGAAATCTGTTAATCATTATGTGTTTATTTTACAACAAAAGTAATATTAAAACCTAAAATTCAAATTTTAAGGCCGAATATTATGAATACAATCTTTAATTTTAGGCCTAATTTTTCGAATATAATCAATATTCGGCCAAGACAGGATAAGCTGTTGAAATAATTGACATCAAAAGCAACTGATTGATTTTCCAAACAGTTGCTTTTCCTTCTAACAGCTTGCTTTTTTTTGCCCTATTCGATCACCGTCATTTCATCCACCAAATGACCTGCACCGGCAAACTTATCCATGATAAACAACACATAACAGATGTCGACAGCTATGTTGCGGCCCATATCTGGGTCGTACATCAAATCGCTCATGGTGCCTTCCCAACAACGATCAAGAATTGATTCCGATCATATGTCCGTCAGCATTCAAAACCGGACTGCCCGAATTGCCTCCTGTCGTGTGATTTGAGGCTACAAAGCAACCTGCATATGCCCGTCCTTATCGCCATATGGGCCATAATCTTTTGTGGAATACAAGGTTTTAGCTTTTCCTCCACCACATAATCATAAATGTTTGGGTCTTCCTTTTCCATAATACCTTCCAAAGTAGTAAAATAATCATAGTAAACTGCATCGCTGGATGATATACAATCCATGCTGAGTCTACCAGATATTAATTGAGCCGGATACGAATCGCCTACTCAGCAGGCGCAGCATTGCATCTTTCGCTCAAGTCGATGCAGTTGCGTTTTCAATGCAGGATACCGATTTTTCAGTACGGATGACAACTCTTTTGATAGCAAATACCTACAGCTGCTCTTTTTATAAGCCGCTGAATGCAGGGTCTTTTTCGTCTTTTTGCTGACCTGTGATTAAAAAATTGCGCAACAGATCATTCAGCAGCTTCATCATCAAAGATAGATTTAGCAAAAAGCGTTTCTACATAAGCTTCCACATCGCCTTTGTATTTTCATCGATCAGATTAAGCACTTCAGGGCGGAAATCGGCAGGCTGATTTTCGCGGTAAAGAAGTTCTTTAAAGTGCTGCAGCAACTTCTGATCAATTGGCTGATAATAATCTTTAAAAAATGATTTTGCCTGACTTTCTGCAGCCTTAACAAGCGACTGAATTTTATCATCAGAAGTCTCTTTGTTTTACCTCACTCAGGCTATTGAAACATTAACGCCATTGATCCAATTCAATTCCCAAACCGGCTTCACGCACATAGTCCGAAAACCAGGCTATATGGAAAGCTCCATCTCGCCATAGGTTTTTCAAATGCAGGAATTATTCCACCAAAATTACCTTTCGAAATATCAGCCCAGGCCATAAATTTTTCTTCAAAAAGCCTGCCCACGCTCAATACCATTCAAACGGCGAATTCCCTTGCTTTCGCCAATCATCTTTTTCCAGTAATTGGCCACGCCGGCATGTTTGGCCGCGTATTGAATGCGCACTAGGATCGGTATTTGCATATTTGCTGAAGATATCCAAACGCGTTTCGCGCAGTTTGATTTTGGGGAGGATTGGTTACTTCTGTAATCAAGTTTACAGCATGTGAAAGGCAAATATTCGCTTGTACGGGCAGGATAGCCAAAAACAAACGTAAAATCCTTTTCTTCAATTCCTTTCAAGGAGATAGGCAAATGCGATTTTTGGCTGATAAGGCACATTTTCGGGGCTGTATTCTGCCGGATTACCATCCTTGTCGGCATAAATCCTGAAAACGAAAAATCTCCGGTATGCCTCGGCCACATCCAGTTGTCGGTATCACCCCCAAATTTTCCAATATTGGAAGGAGGAGCACCACCAGCCGAATGTCTTTAGATTTCATTATAAATCATATAATACTGATTGTCGATAAAGAAATCCTTAATTGTTACTTCATAACCTGATTCTTCTTTCGCTTTTTGATCAGGGCATCCGAATTTTCCTTTATTTTTTTTGTTTACGGGCTTCCATGGTCATTTCTTCATTCACGCCTTCGAGCTGCCTGCTGTGTTACATCCTCCATTTTTTCATCATGGTAACCGTGAGGCCCGGATTAGGAAGCTCTTTATGCTGCTCATGGCCCAGAAACCATTGGTGAGGTAATCGTTTTCGACACTGCTGTGCTGCTGTATCTGACGATATCCACAGTGGTGATTGGTAAGCAACAAGCCCTGATCGCTCACAATTTCACCAGTACAACCACGGCCAAAAAGCACTATGGCATCCTTGAGACTTGTATTATTAATGGAATAAATGTCGTCGGCACTGATGCGCATTCCCATTGCCTTCATTTCTTTTTCGTTGAGTTGCTTGAGCAACATCGGGATCCACAGCATGCCCTCTCCGGCAAACAATCCGTAATAAAAGGCAGCAAAATCACTGCCAGGAAAAATAACAATTTCTTCATTTGAAATATTTTGCTTTTAGCCAAAATTAAGGAATTGCTGCAAAAAACCATCACCTCTTGAGGGTTTTACTTCTCTTTTATAAGTAAACGGTTCAAAAATTTCTCTTTATAGGCGGGTAATTTATTGGAGTGGATGTTTCTATTTGAACTTTTTTTTGATTTTACTTGCTTTTTCATAATTTAATGTATTACCTTTGTACTATACATGTTTAATACTATAAGTATAGATCATGAAAAATAATAATCTTTAGCTGAATTACTGGCTACATGGGAAGAAACATATAAAAAGGTCAATTGACCTTATGGATTTTCTTTCCCTAAGGACGGCAGAAAGTACGTCGATGAAATAAAAACTTTCGTCGAAGAGCAATCAGAATACACCATGACATGTGAAAGCCAAAGCTTTATCGTACGCTTAGAAAATTTAAACATGTTGGTGTTGTTGATTTTGAAACGGGAACAGGCAACAAAAGGACCCGATCGTAAATATTACTTTTTAACAGAATTAGGTCTAGACCTACTTGATAATTTCATCCAAGAAATATCAATTGTTTTTTAACAAACGGATCAAAAATCTAATAAATAAGGAGGATTAAAAATGAAAGCATTCGCAGCAAACCTTATGCTTCATTTTGATTTCTTTTTCTTAGGTGTCATTGCTTTTCATATGGCAGGCTACAGTTTAGAAAGCAATTATTTTGATTTAGTCTGGATACTTGCCATGGTTTATTTTTTCTTTATTTTCTTATCGGTTGGCACTTTGGCAAAAAAGACTATGAATCAATCCCGCTTAATGATGTCGGTTTTCAGTTTCCATTTGTAACCTATTTCCTGTTCAACTCAATATCAATTTTATGGTTTTCATTGGGTTTAAGAATTCACAGTATGAAAGCCTTGGGGTTGTTTACCTTATAGCAATTTTTTTGGGGAATCATATTAATAGTTCATTTCATCCTTTATTTGCTCGAACACCCAGGAAATCGATAAATGGATTGAGCAAGAGAAGATCTATTCGAATAGAAGCTGTTTCTATGCTGAAGTGGTTCAACTGCATAATCTTCTGATGGAATAATTGATAAATCACATAATTTGTTGCTTCACCAGCTTTGCCTTTGTGGCATAAAATATGGCATAAAATCAAACAGATTGAACTGGCTATCAAAGTAGTATAGGGAACGCTAATGTATTCTGCAATTGTTCCACAGCAACAAACTTCCCACGGGCGTAAAGCCTAAATGACATGCTGTAAAGCGCCAACACCCTTCCGCGGCGATCTTCGGCCACTGCTGTCTGCAAAAAGTGTGTTGGTCGAAACAAAGGCTTGATAATCATCCCAAACCGGTAATAAATAAAAGTACCAGCGAAAGCCAACTTTGTTTTGAAAAGCTGATACCATCAGCGCAAGGCCAAAAAGAAACAAGGCTGCGTTGCGAATCATAAGTGGCAAACGACTGATAGTATTGCGCGAAGCCAAAAATCAAGGCTCCTGAAAGCGCTCCGGCTCCCAATGCACCAACAAGTAAACCAAGCAGTTGTGAATCTCCTTTTAAAATATCTGCTGCATACACAGGCAAAAAAGACTGAAAAGGAAGCCCAAAAAAACTAATCACCATCGCCAAACTGATCATATATCGGGTAGGCAAAAAATTCCAGGCATAATGCAGACCTTCCTTCAGTTCCTTGAAAACTGATTTGTGTGCTGCTGGTTTCACAAATCCTGGCAATTTCATCAGGAGCAAAGCGACAATTACGCCACTAAAACTTACTCCGTTTATCAAAAAACAAACTGCCTCACCAAACATGGCAATTAGCAAACCCCCAATGCTGGGGCCAATAAAACGTGCGGTATTAAACAACATGGAATTCAAAGCTACCGCATTGGGGATAAGCTTTTTGTCACCCAACATTTCAAGCAGAAATGCATGACGAAAAGGCGTGTCAAAAGCAATTGCGGTGCCATTGATGATGACAATAACAATTAAGGCAGTGACTGTAATATGACCAGAGAAAGTTAATGCAGCCAGCAAAAAAGCCAGCACCATTGGCAGGCTTTGCGTGGCAATCAAAACTTTGAAGCGGTTGGTTCGGTCGGCATATACCCCGGCAATGGGCGTAAGAATTAATGCTGGAATCTGACTGGCAAAACCAACCAAACCCAAATAAAAAGCCGAATCGGTAAGCTTATACACCAGCCAGCCAATGGCCAGATTTTGAATCCAGGTACCCATTAACGAAAACAAGGCACCGAAGAAAAACAACCTGAAGTTGCGATTCTCCAGTGCCCTGAATGCAAAGCGTATTTTATGAAAAAAGGAAAGTTTAATTACTCCATTTTTCATGAAATGTTTTGGTTTTACTATCCTTCCAGAATTGCTTTTACGCCTGGAAGTTCTTTACCTTCAATATACTCGAGCATTGCGCCGCCACCGGTTGAAACATAACTCACCTTATCGGCCAGATCGTATTTGTTTACTGCCGCCACGGAATCGCCTCCACCTACCAGTGAATAGCATCCGGAAGCTGTGGCCTTGGCAATGGCATGCGCAATACTGCTGGTGCCTTTTGCAAAATTAGAAAACTCAAACACTCCCATCGGGCCGTTCCATAAAATGGTTTTTGAAGCAAGAATCACCTGCGTGAAGGCTTCGATGGTTTCGGGTCCAATATCCAAACCCATCCAGCCATCCGGAATTTCATCAGCGCTGCATTGTTGCTGTTTGGCCTCATTATCAAACTTATCAGCAATCAAAGTATCGGTTGGGATCAAGAGTTTTACGCCATTGGCTTTGGCTTTTTCAACAGCATTTTTAGCCGTTTCGAGCAAATCATCTTCAATCAGGGAATTACCAACCGTGCCACCCATTGCCTTGATAAAGGTAAACATCATACCTCCGCCGATAATGAGATTGTCAACTTTGTCGAGCAGGTTGTTGATGATTTCGATTTTCCCGGAGACTTTTGCTCCGCCTAAAACAGCCGTAAAAGGTCTTTCGGGATGCTTGGTAACTTTTTCGAGGTTCGAAACTTCATCCTGCATCAGGTAACCAAAAAGGCTGCTTCCGGGGAAATACTGTGCAATAATAGCTGTGGAAGCATGAGCGCGGTGTGCTGTTCCAAAAGCATCATTCACATACACATTAGCTAGTAGCGCCAGCTTTTTGGCAAAATTTTCGTCTCCTTTAGTTTCTTCTTTATAAAAACGCAGGTTTTCGAGCAACAAAACTTCGCCGGGCTTTAGGGCAGCGGATTTTTCAATTGCTTCTTGTCCGATACAATCGTTAGCAAACTGCACTTTTCGTCCAAGTTGCTTTTCCAGATTCGGGATGAGGTGACGTAGCGAAAAGCGGTCTTCAGGCCCTTCTTTCGGGCGGCCCAGATGCGACATAAAAATCACAGAACCACCGGAGGCTAGGATCTTTTCGGCTGTTGGCATGGCAGCACGAATGCGGGTGTCATCAGTAATTTTAAACTTGTCGTCGAGTGGTACGTTGAAATCCACACGCACCAGCACTTTTTTGTCTTTCAGATTGAATTGATCAATATTCTTCATAATCATTCGGGTATTGTGATAATTTATTTTGGTATTGTATCAGTTTAAAGTCAAGATTTTCAATACAAAGATACTGCTCTGCGGCATTCCAAAGGTAAATCCTGAGTTTTATTTCCTGCTTGATATTTTGTGGCAGCTGCATCATTAAAGCAGGCCTTCCAATGGTGCTATCTGCCTCAAAAAAAGGCTTAAGATCGAAACTTTCGTAATGCTTCAATCCATCATCAGAACTGGCATCCATCACCAAAAAAAGTTTTTCGGGAAGGTTTGCAGAAAGTATTTCAGCATTGAAAAAAACACTTACATCTCTTGTTTCCGAATCAAAAACAGTATCTGCCAATGGGAGGAAAGCCTTTTGAAACACACTGCAATTATGGCTACTATCCTTTTCAAGCGAAATGTCATTTAGTTTGCGCTGATACATGATATTTTGATTCTCTGCCATCACAAGATTTTCATAAGAAAGCAAAGCGTCTGGCATTATTTTGCGGTAGAGACCAATTCGTCCGTTGTTAGCTATGGGAAGGAGCCTTCCGGCAATTTCCGGATCATTGCGCAGGATATCACTGGCCAAAAACCTGTTTTGAATCGCAATGAAATCAAAATCCCACTCCATCGCCTGTCTTAGGTTTTCCTCTGTAGTATTGATCACTGTGTAGCCATTGCGTTCGAGTAGCAAAAGCGGTATGTTAGTAGTGTAGGCATCGAGCACCAAAATTTTGGCATCGGGTGGCACATCAGCTTCGGCTAAAAGTTCTGTGCCACCTTCAAAATTGCGCCTTGTAATCTCTGTCCTGTCCCAGCTTTTAAACATATTGCGGGCTGATTGAATGGCATAACTCTGCTTGAGCATCCAGCCATTCAATGCAAAGGCAATAATCAAAATACCCCATTGAAATGGCTTTTCAATTTTTGACAGCAAACGCAATCCCAATCCCAACAAAATCAATACCGGAAGAAAAAAACTATCCAGAAAATAATAATCATGTGCCGGAAATTGCCTGGCCATCACTAAAAGATAAAGCCCGGAAGCCGCCAGCCAAAGCAATGCACTAAACCCAATGACTTTGTTTGTTTTGTCGCCAAATCCTTTAAATAAGAGCCCTGAGACCGCCACACCAATCCATATCCAGGCAGGTAAAGAAAAATAAGTCAGCTTCCAGTTTGCCCAACTCATCCGAATCAGTTGAATTGTCTCTGCAACAGCATCAGCCGGCATTAAATCACTGATAAAAAGAGACCCATAAGTAAAACTCAGAAATTTGTTGTAAACGTGATAAAACCCAACAACTGCTAATGCCGTTAAAAAGCCCGGCAAAACAATCCCAAGCTTCGATTTTTCTTTCCAAAAAATAAGTACAAAAGCCCCGGCCCAAGCCAGCACTCCCATCACAAATGGTTTCCGTATCAAAGCTGCCAGTGTCAGAAAAATCAGGGCTATCATCAGTGTTTTTATCTTCTCATTTCGCAGGTAACGTGCAAAAAAATACAAGGCCGCTAAACTCATAGCTACTGCGCTCGTGCTAGGAATAAAACCATTCAGATAATAGGTAAATACCGGAGCAGCCAAAGCCAGTAACAAGCCAGAAAGCGATAGTCCATAGTTGACACCAACTTCGCGCAGAAAACGAAACCAAAGGAATAATCCGCTCAATCCAATAAGTAGCATTAAGGATCGAAAAATCCAGGGTACGGGATGGCCATAAACGCCCATCAGCAGAGCAGCAAGGTATTCGATTATAGGAAAATCAACACTGGTGATGCCTTGTGGATCAACAACCGGAATAGCAGCTTCGTAGCGAGGCTTGAGGTTGAGCGTGGCAGGATGAAAAAAGTCGTAGCCATTTTCCATAAAACCTACAGCTAAAGCATAGCGATCACTTTGCGTCCAGGCATGAATATGAGCAGGAAATTGAGATTGGGTGTTTCGAAAAAAGAAAAAAGCCAGCACAAGCAGCACCAATGCCGGAAGTAAATATTCCTGAAATTTGCTGAATCTGCCTTGTGTCATAGCCTGAAGCAAAGGTAATGATTTAGCTGGTTGAATGTGCCTCTCTCATCACACAATTTAAACCACCCTATGGATACAAATTGCCAAAATGCCTATATCGTACAAAGTACATTTCAGCGATATGAAATATGGGTTGTTCGCATAATCATCAGCCTAATCGTGATGATAGGGTTCGCCCTTGATGATAGAAAAAGCGCGATACAGCTGTTCGGCAAACACCAGCCTCACCAGCTGATGCGAAAAGGTCATTGACGAGAGAGAAATCAGAAAACGCGCCTGTTGTTTGAACTTATCCGTAAAACCATAGGGGCCACCTATCACAAAAACCAAGCGCTTAACCGATTGCAGCATTTGTTGTTCCAAAAAAGCAGCAAAGCCCCTTGAATGGTAGTTCTTGCCGTTTTCGTCCAGCAAAACGAGCACATCGCCGGCCTGTAGCTGGGCTTCAATCAGCTTGGCTTCGGCTTCTTTTTGTTCTGCTTCCGACAGGCGTTTTCGGTTTTTTAAATCCGGAATAACTTTGAATTCAAACGGCAGGTAGCGTTCAATACGATCAAAATAAAGCCTCATGCCTTCGTCCAGAAACGACTGGTCAGTTTTTCCAATAACAAGGAGCAGGATTTTCATTTAAATTAAATATAAGGAACTTACAATAACCAATCAACTTTTTTCAGACTCCTCAACACTTCTCTTTCAACCTTTTCAAAATCTGGCAAAGCCTGAATTTGATCAGACATTGATTTTACCCAACGACCTCGATATTGTGGTAAACGCTGTATCAGTTTTTGTGAAAAATGATCAGGATTAATTGCTCTACTCTCGCATTTTCTCCTGAATTCTTTGCTATACATTTTGACTTCCATCTGCTGGACTTCCAGCAGGTACCAAATGTCATAAAAATCACGTGGCTGCATTCTTTGCATTACCGATCTCATTTTTTCTACTAATACCTCTTCCAAAGAATAACAATGAAGTTGATGTGGAATTTGATCAGAATAGGGTACAAGTAATTGCTTTTTCTTCGCTTCAAAAACAAGTTTTTCATTGCCCGAAATATCTACTTTCACGCTTTTGTGTTTGCCTTGCCCACCGAGAGGTCCAACATAATTTATGTAAAAATTGAAACCCCCATCCTGATGCTCATTTTCCTCCGTAATTTCCAGAGGTATGTTTGCCTCAGCACTAATGTACTCAAATACCGACTTAAACTTATCTAAAATTTTGTCATTAAGTTCATTATCAAACAGTAAAGTAAAATCCAGATCTTCAGAAAAACGATACGAATCAAAATACACTTTTTTTAGCAGTGTTCCTCCTTTAAAGATCAAACTGTCAGAGAGAGAATCATGCTGAGCAATTCCCTGAAGTAACCAGGAAAGTACATAATCCTTCTCTATTTGCTGATCTCTTACTTTCGCTTTTCGTGCGATCTGTTGAATTTCTCCGGGCCTAATCATGTGAATATAGCAGATTGTATTGTTTCTAAATCCAAATTTTGCTGAATGCTCCAACGGCTATGCCATTTACCTTCTTTGGGTAATTCTGTATCAAGCACTACGTAAGACTTTGATTTCAGATCTTGAAGCATATCCAATATTTCAGTGCCTATTTGGAGTGCTTCCAGCAAAAAACCCAACCTCTTTATAACTGCTTGCGAATCAAATTTTTTGGCGTAATCTAAAAGTTGCTTAAATCTGATTTTATCTTTCGACAAGTGAATAGCTTTGGCAATTTCAACTATACCACCTGCGTAATCAGGTTTAAACAAACAGTCGATAAATGTTTTTTCCAGATCAGAACACCAAACTTTGTGATAACTATCTATCCAAACTTTTTGGGCACCAAAAAAATGTCTTTTGTTGTGATAAATAAATTGAAAGTTGATATCCTTAATTTCAATTTGAGAAGGTCGTATTTGAGTAGCTACAACTATCTGCTCTTTCAACGATGGTTGGGTGATTAAATTATGTATTTGCATGGCCGAATAATAACCTATGTAATGGGGCACCTCTTTTGTTAAAGCTTCTGCCAACAAATGCCAATCGGGCATAAAGGCTTGCGGATCTTGTTCATATGGAATCAAATAAAACAAACCCTTTTTCAGGCGCATTAACAAGCCACGCCTTACCATATCACTTAGCAATTCCTTTAAGGCACTTTCGCTTGAATGTGGAAGTGCTTTTCTGGCTTCATCGTAATCAAAATAATGCTGTTCAATGGCATTGAAATACTTCAACAGTTCACCTGAGCGATTTGAAATATTTTTATTTTTCATATCAATAAAGTCAGCTAATAACTGACTACAATGATACAAAATATACTAATTGATTAGGTAATGCGTATTAAAAATAATCGGAATTTAACTCAAAAAACAGCTTTAATCACACGTGATACTTAGCAAGCTGAGAATAAATATTTTCAATGTAATTCACTTATTATAAAATATTTAAGCCTGGAAACAGATTTAGCATTTACGAATAAATAAACGATAAAGATTTTTTTCGGCTTAAGTTCATAAAAAACAGATGTCTGCTTACTCAAAACAGCTTTTCGAAGTCAGGTAAGCAATGATTTCTTCAAGATTCAAAACAGCTTCATCCGTCCAAAAAACTTTATAGCCTATATTTTTTCCAAACATCGCCATGAGACACAAACCTGCCATTATCAAGGCCATTCAGCCCCCTTTCAATCCCTGCCCGCTGCTCTTGACTTGACTCAGCTCCCCAGTCCCCGGATCCAATTTTTGAATCCATTACTGATTTTAGAAACTCAAGCGTATCTTTATCATTAATCCTTGTAAGCCAATTTATTAGTTCTAATTTTATTGCCTCCTGACTCATGCTGCTATTTTTCTTCAAAAATAATATTTATCGTTCACACTGTCAACGAAAGTAAATTTCACCTCATTTGTTGCATCAGCACAACCCTGTTGAGTGCTTCCCTGTCGAGATTTGTAGCAATCTTTTTCCGGTCGCAAAAGTGGAGCAAATCCTGTGTACTCAGATTGCCAACCATTTCGTCAGCAGCGGTTGGGCATCCTCCTAATCCATTGTGAACCGTTTCGAAGCTACGCACGCCAGCTTCCCAGGCTGCTTCGAGCTTGGCAAAACTCTCTGAAGGCCGTGTGTGCAGATGAAGGCCAAAATCAACCTCTGGAAAAGCAGGGATCAGAACTTCATAAACCTTGTAAATCGTATCCGGTTTGGCTTCGCCCAGGATATCAGACAAAGGCTGCCGGCGGACGCCAAGCTCGTAGAGTTTTGCTGCGCCATCAAGAACCATTTGAATGCTCCAGTCGTCGCCATAAGGATTGCCCAAAGCCATCGAAAGGTAAATAACCAGATCTACCCGATTTGGAAAAGCCAGTTCGGTAATCTCCGTTACAATTGCCAAAGCTTCCGCTTCAGAAGCATTCAGATTACGTTTCAGAAAGGTGGGCGAAATGGAAAAAGGATAGGAGAGACATTGCACGCGTTTACATTTCAGGGCTTCTTCCGTGCCTCTTGCTCTTTGACTACCAAAGCCATAATTTCTGGTGGATTTTCGGGCAAATCAAGGCCCTTGATCACCTCACGGGTATCGGCCATTTGCGGGATAACCCTTAGCGAAACAAAGCTGCCAACATCTAAAGTGTTAAAACCTACCTTTAGCAAAGCATTGATATACTGTTGCTTATTGGATGTTGGAATAATTTTTAATGCCTTGCAGCATCACAGGCGGTTTCTGTGATGTGTATCATGACGGTTGTAGTTAGCCTGTGCGCAAATTTTTTGAGATAAAGCTGTCAGCTAAAATACTAAATTGAACCACACACCACACGTCCTTTAACAGCTTTTAAGCTTTTTGAAGTACTGAAATCATCTTCCGCTATTTTCTTCCGGAAAGCGATTTTGGGATGCGACCCTGATGAATGCTCTCGGAGACAGACTTGCGACCTACAATTCTTTCAACCATTTTACCTGCTTCCAAATGCGATCAATATCCAGATTGGTTTCTTCTTATCGTCCATCATCACCACCATATCTTCGGTTGTGACAAGCCCAACAGCAGTGGCTTCGTTGTAGTAATACTTACCAGTACCAGAAACCGGTACACCGTCAACAAAATTAGCCGGCTGTCCGCCAATGCCACCCATGGTTGATTCGTAATTGGTCATACCAGCCTGCAAAGCCGCCAGCACATTTGCCAGTCCCCAGCCGCGCGTGGTATGCAGATGAACAATATGTTTGGCAGGATCCTGAAATTTATCCATCAACATCGAAAAATAGCGGTAAATTCTGTCAGGGGAAGCCGAACCATCGTGATCAGCGTGCTCGATATCTGTAGCACCTACATCAAACCAGCGTTGTGAAAAATCAACCGCCTTGCTCATTTCAGTTGGCCCTTCGATAGGGCAGCCCCATATGGTGCTTACTGTGCCATTTACTTTCATGCCGGCATCCAATGCCATGGGAATGTATTTTTCGGCCATTTTAAAATATTCTTCAATTGTGAGTCCGGAATTCTTCATCTGATGCGACTCACTTGTGCTTACCATTAACAAAATCCTGTCGGGGCCGTAGCCTGCTTTTCGGGCTTCGATGGCGCGTTCAACCGCTTTTTCGCGGATGGTTACGGCTGTAAGTTTTACTTCCGGAAGCAGATGCTGAATCCGCTTGCTGCCGCGAACCCTTTTAAAAAGCTCGTCAGCATCACTAAACTGGGGCATTCCTTTCGGATTACCAAAATTAGTCAGTTCGAGATGCTTAAAACCAGCAAGAATCAATTCTTCGGTAAGCCATAATTTTGCTTCTGTTGGAATAAACTTTTCTTCGTGCTGAAAGCCATCACGCACTGTAATATCTCCGATTGTAACTTTTTTGGGATAATTCATTGTATTTTAATTTGGGTTAGCAAGCATTGCGTTTTTAATTGTGGCTAAAATATGTAGATTTTTCGATCTGTGCAAAAAGCAAGATAATTAACAAGATAGAAAGGCTTTTGTTGTTGAAGTTGAAAAGCTAAATGATCAAGTGACAGTTAAAAAAGACTTAGCATGCTAATTTATTTCTATTTTTAGCCAGCTAAAAAAATAAGCTATAACTAAATTTATCTTCTATTTTTAAAACAGATGAATTGTCTTACTGAATTATATAGTTGAAGTCCGTTTGCAGTATAATTGACTTGTTAGGAAACATATAAAATCCATGAAAGAAAACAAATCACAACTAATTATTTACCAGACCGAAAGGGGAGAAACTAAAATTGATGTTCGGTTTCAGGACGAAACAGTTTGGCTTACGCAAAAATTAATGGCCGAATTGTTTCAAACCTCTGTACCTAATATCAATATGCATTTAAAAAACATTTTTGAAGAAGGAGAATTGAATGAGCAAGCAACTATTAAGGAATTCTTAATAGTTCAACAAGAAGGCAAAAGAGAGGTAAAACGGAATCAGGTGTTCTATAATCTGGATGCCATAATATCAGTGGGTTACCGCATTAAATCGCATATTGCAACAAAATTCAGGCAATGGGCCACACAGCATATTAGAGAATTTATTGTCAAAGGCTTTGTACTGGATGACGACAGACTGAAAAATCCGGATTTGCCTTTCGATTATTTCGAAGAACTCGAAAGACGCATACAGGACATACGTACATCAGAAAAACGATTTTACAGAAAAATCACCGATATTTATGCAACAAGCGTTGATTATGACCCAACACTTGATATTAGTATTAATTTCTTTAAAACAGTGCAAAACAAACTACATTGGGCAATTACCGGAAAAACAGCCTCGGAAATTATCAGCGAACGAGCAAATTATGAAAAACAAAATATGGGATTAACCAATTGGCGCGGTGATAGAATCAGAAAATCAGACATTACAATTGCAAAAAACTACCTGAATGAAGATGAGTTGACCGAGTTGAATAACTTAGTAGAGCAGTATCTGATTTTCGCTCAAGGTCAGGCTTTAAGGAGAGTACCAATGTATATGAAGGATTGGATTGAAAAATTAAATGGTTTTTAAGCTTAAATGATCGAAATCTTAACCATGCCGGAAGCATCTCACACGAATTAGCAAAAGAAAATGCTGAGAACGCATTTAAAAAGTTCATACAAACCCAGCAAAATAAAATCAATGACATTGATTTTGAACAGGTTATAGATAATATTGAGAAAAAAGTAAGAAGAAATAAATTAGGATCTACATTAAAGAATCAGGTGTAAAACAAATTCATTTTTTTAACCGGATACCAATCCTTCTAAAAACTTCGAACAGATATTTATCCTGCCATTTCCACATTTTTACTTTTACCCTTTGCAGTAAAAATTCCGCTATGTTCTGAGTAGTTTAAATTCAACTAAACATAAAACGACCGCTTTGTACGTCTAGTCAAGAAATCGACTACCAGCTCAAGCTAAGGTGCAACATAAAGGCCTTTGAAGCCATAATAGAAACCTATCGTCAACGTCTGAAACAAGCATTTCGGGCGGAAGTCCGATGCTGTTGAAAAGCATAAATCCCGCAACAAATTGCTTGCCCGAGGCGCATCGACCTTTTGATCGACAAAACACCCCATTTATGGAGCTTTCGCCCATGGCAGCATACGAGCTTTATGACAATGGTTTCCCTCTGCCGGAATTGTCACCGGCATTGGCGTGATTCATGGGCGCGAAACGATCATCATTGCCAATGATGCTACCGTAAAAAGGCGGCACCCTATATGCAATACACCATCAAAAAACATTTGAGAGCGCAGGAAATTGCCATGGAAAACGATCTGTATGTGTTTATATGGTCGATTCAGGGAGGGCCTTTTGCCAGAACAGGATACGGTTTCCCTGACAAAAACTGTTTTGGACGGTTTTCTACAATCAGGCGCGCATGTCGGCCATGGGAGGGCTGGCACAGGTGGCCATTGTGATGGGAAGTTGCACAGCCGGCGGTGCTTATGTGCCGGCCATGAGTGACACGAGACCATCATTGTTAAAAATCAAAGAACGATTTTCCTTGGCGGTCCGCCACTCGTAAAAGCTGCTACTGGCGAAGAGGTAACTGCAGAGGAATTAGGCGGGGCTGATGTACACTGCCATTTCGGGTGTGGCCAAAACCATTTTGCTGAGAACGACACACATGCCATTCAAATCTGCAGAAACATTTTCAAGCCTGCAGCAAAAGCACTCAAACACTTGATATCATTGAGCCGGAAGAACCGCTTTACGTCCCCCAAAGACTCTATGGCCTTGCACGCTTCGATCTGCGCAAACAGGTCGATCCCCGCGAAATTATTGCCCGTATCGTGGATGGCTCACGTTTTCAAGAGTTTAAAGCGCGCTATGCCACCACACTGGTAACAGGATTTGCGCATATCATGGGTTTCCGTGGGTATTGTGCTAATTATGGTGTATTATTTTCCGAATCAGCACTCAAAGCCACGCATTTCGATGAACTGTGTACCTCACGCAAGATTCCATTGATTTTTCTAAAATATTACTGGCTTTATGGTAGGCAAGTTTTTGAACAGGGTAGCATTACTGCAAAGACAGGCCAAAATGGTGCATGCCGTTTCGAATGCGGAGATATGCCTAAGTTCACGGTTATTTTTGGCGGCTCTTTTGGGGCGAAAACAACTTCACGGCATGGCCGGACGTGCCTTTGGTCCACGCCTGCTTTTTTATGTGGCCCAACGCAAAAATTTCGGTGATGGGAGGCGAACAGGCTGCTAATGTATTGGCAACCGTTAAGCGGGATCGGCAGAGCCAAAGGAATCGAGATGACGCAGGAAGAAGTGATACGCTCAAAAAAGCCATACTGGAAAAATACGAACGCGAAGGATCGACTATTTACAGCACGGCAAAAGCTTTGGGACGACGGCATTATCGATCCCGCTGATACCCGAAAGAAAAATGGCTATGGGAATTGCGCCTCATTGAATAAGCCCTTCCCCGAACAACAATTTGGTGTCTTCAGAATGTAAAAAGCATATGGACAGATTTTCAACTCAATCTTACTCAATATCAATGATGACATTGCAAGGCTGGAGCTCAACCGCCCTGAAAAACACAATGCTTTTATTAAATAGTTGAATTTCATCTGCTTTTACTTTGCTGGCCAGAACAACAATCACTCCGCTTGAGAATTCTAAGTGGAAATGGCCCATCCTTCAGCGCGGGTGCTTTGACCTGCATTATATGAAAGAAATTTCGGATTTGGTTACGAAGAAAACCTCCGCGATGCGCAAGAAACTGGCTGGCTTATTTGAAACTGTCAAAATCTGCGCAGTTCCTGTAATGGCTATTGTACATGGTGCTGTTTTTGGTGGAGCCAACGGCCTGTCGGCAGCTTGCGATATTGTGCTGGCACACGAAGCCACTGTTTTGCCTTCAGCCAGGGGTGAAACTGGGCATCACCCGGCTACTATTCTCCTTTGTGATAGCACGCTGTGACTGCTGCCCGCGAACTGATGCTCACAGGCCGCAAATTTACTGCTTCAGAAGCTTATCGTTTTATGCTCGTTAATCAAGGTTTTCAATCCGAAAATCGGGAGGAGCTTATCAGCACTTATATCCGACAGCTGCTAAGCAGTGGCCTATGGCACTCAAGCCTGCAAAACATTGATTCAAAAAGTCACCGAACCCTATGCAGAAAAGAAGCTGAGATTTTAAACTTCACTACCAAACAAATTGCTGAATTGCGCGCCTCAGAAGGACAGGAAGGCCTTGCAGCATTTTCGACAAACGTAAACAGCTGGATTCCATGAAAAAAATTACCAAAGTTCTGATTGCCAACCGCGGAGAAATTGCCATTGCATCATCGCACACTTCATAAAATGGGAATACAGTCAATTGCTGTTTTTGAAATAACGATGCCGTGCGCTTCATGTGCGCAAGGCCGATGTAGTATTGGCCTTGGCGTGGCAAGCTGTCTGATACCTACCTGAATGTTGAAAAAATTATTCAGGCTGCACTCCAATCCGGGCACAAGCCATACATCAGGCTATGGTTTTTTATCAGAAAACCCAATCCCTGACGAAGCCTGCAAAAAGAATGAGTTGCTTTTATTGGGCCACCACAGGAATCCATCACCCTGATGGGCAATAAAATTACAACGTCAGTATGCCGTCGAAGCTGGTCTGCCCGTTACAAAGGCATTACCGGAGGGTCCGGAAGAGCTGCTACACAAAGCAGGGGAACTCCCTTTCCGGTGCTCGTAAAAAAGGCTGCCTCAGGCGGAGGAGGCAGGGCATGCGCATCGTGAGAAATATGGTAGAACTGCCGCAGATTTTAGAAACCACAGCCCGCGAAGCACAAAATTATTTACAGGAGACGGAACGGTTTATATCGAGCAGTTTATCGAAAATCCACGCTTCATATCGAGATACAAGTGCTGGCTGATCAGCAGGAGCAATGCCATACATCTTTACGAACGTGAATGCAGCATACAGCGCCGCTATCAGAAAATTATCTGAGAGAATCGCCTTCTCCCACGCTTACACCCGAAGTACGCGAAAAAATGGGAAAAGCAGCGTGGCCATTTGTCAGAAAATTGGCTGCAAAGCGCCGGTACTATCGAGTTTCTGGTTGATCCCGAGCTCAATTTCTATTTTCTGGAAATGAATACCCGCATTCAGGTAGAACATCCGGTAACAGAATTGGTTACCGGCATCGATCTGATTGAAGAGCAGCTATTGATCGCTCAGGGCGAAAAACTGCGATACAGACAGGTTGATATTCAGCAAACCGGACATGCTATCGAATGCCGTATTTATGCCGAAGATCCCGCAAAACAGTTTATGCCTTCGCCAGGAGATGCAATTGCCTACAGCGAACCAAAATCGAAAATATCCGTATCGATAGCAGCCTTGATGCTCCCGCTGTGGTAAGACCTGATTACGACCCATGATCAGCAAACTGATCGGATTTGTAATAACAGACAAAGCATCTGACCAGTTTAAATGCCTTGAGAACTTACGTGATTCATGGTATTCAAACCAATATCCCATTTTTGGTGGCTGTGGTTCAAAATGAGGCTTTTATATCCGAACAATATCAGCACAGCCTATTGCGACACCGCGCCGAATCGCTCATTTACGTGGGGAGCAAAAAGCAGCAGGACGAAGCTGATCAGGCGCTGGTTGGCGCAGCCTTTTTGCTTTTCAGCTCCCAAAATCAAGCATTGGAAGGTATTGAGCCCGATCATATCTGGCAACAAATTGGCTATTGGCGGCTTCAAATGGAAATACCCGTTCGTGTTGAACAACAAGATTTTATGTTTGCTGTTGATGAAATTTCGCATTCACGGCTAAGGCTGCAAAGCAAGGGTCGGGACTTTGATCTTAAACTTCTCTCGTGGGACGGACTGCAAATGCGTTTCAGCAATGCTGACACAATTTACACTATCGCCATTTCGCCGACAGCAGAAGGAACATGGTTGCTTCAGTACGACGGCCTTTTATTCCAATGCGAACGCACAGATGAACTCAACGAGCAACTCGATCATGGCCAGCACGCAGCAGCTGACGAAGAAGGCGGATTGTTTGCCCCTATGCCCGGAAAAGTAATACAGCTTAATGTTAAAGAAGGCCAGTCGGTGAACCGTGGAGCTGTTCTGCTTGTTGTAGAAGCCATGAAGATGGAGAACAATATTGTGGCACCTTTTGATGCTATTGTGGACAAAATCAATGTGAAAACGGATGAAATGGTGGATGCCAAAACGCAATTGATTCACCTTTCGCCTCAAGAAAAAGACTAACCAGAAAAAAAATAAATTATGAATTTCGATCTGTCAGAAGAACACAAACTAATTCGCGAAACCGTTCGTGAATTTGCCGAACGCGAGATTAAACCCATAGCACAGGAACTTGACGAAAAAGCTGAATTCTCAACCATGCTAACCAAACGCATGGGCGAGCTGGGACTTTTCGGGATGTACCTGCCCGAAAAATATGGCGGACAGGAATTGGATACGCTTTCGTATATCATTGCTGTAGAAGAACTTGCCCGCATCGACGGATCACAGGCTGCCACGCTTGCTGCCCACAACTCGCTGGGCATCGGGCCACTCTATTACTATGGCACCGAAGAACAAAAGATGAAATACCTGCCCAAGTTGTGCAGTGGAGAGGCTTTATGGAGTTTTGGGCTTACCGAGCCCGGAGCGGGATCAGATTCGCGCGGTTCGAAAACCACAGCCGAAATTCAGGATGATGAATGGGTGATCAACGGCTCTAAGATTTTTATCACCAATGGAGCCTCCGAAATCAATATTGGTTGCACGGTGCAAGCTATTTCGGGTGAGAAAGACGGCAAAAAACAGTTTACCACCATTTTGGTGGATGGCGAAACCAAAGGTTTTAAGCGCGTGCCCATGCACAACAAAATGATGTGGCGTGCCTCGGATACTGCCGAATTGTTTTTTGACGATGTGCGTGTGCCCAAAGAAAACATTTTGGGAGAAATAGGACAAGGCTCAAAAATCATGCTGGCCACCCTGGATGCAGGACGCCTTTCGATTGCCGCCATGGGACTGGGCGCAGCGCAGGGAGCCTATGAACTGGCACTTGCCTACGCAAAAGAGCGCAAACAGTTTGGCCAGCCCATCTCCAAGTTTCAGATCAATTCCTTTAAGCTGGCCGATATGGCCATGAAGATTGAACTGGCACGCAACCTGCTCTACAAAGCTTGCTGGCTCAAGGATGAAGGCCGGCCTTTTGGACTGGAATCGGCCATGGCCAAACTCTACTGCTCCGAAATTGCCAAAGAGGTTGCCGACGAAGCCGTTCAAATTCATGGCGGCTACGGGCTGATGAAAGATTATGCCGTGGAACGTTTTTACCGCGATCAACGACTGCTGCAAATTGGTGAAGGCACTTCCGAAATACAACGTTTGGTGATTTCCAGGTATATTGGGTGTTGATTTGTTTTGATAATTATTGTGGCCTTAGATTGATCTGAACTTCTTACGCTTTTTTATTTGTAAGTATTTTTGATTCTGCCTGTACTATGGTATTTTGCATGATGCAACCAACAATATTTAATATAAATTGCATGATGCAGCCAACAATTTCACCAATCATGCTTTCATAACCAAACTCACACTACCAAAAAAATCCAGAAACCTCGCAGGATTCTGGATTTTTAATTAAGCTTTCACACCCTATCAATGCGGCTCATTGCCTTGCTGGCAGCAGTCGGGCAACTTATCATGAGCCTCCTGATCGGCAAGCAAATCATCAGCATCATAGCCAATTTTGGTGATGGCCTTTTTCAGGCTTTCCTTATCGTTTTTACCTTTTTTGCTTAGGTAATGCTGATCCCTTTGGTTTCTTCATTCAGTTCAACCGCTTTTACGCCCTTTTCAAAAGCCAGATTTTCCAGCCTTTCTTTGCACATGCCGCAAATGGCCGACGTTTGGATTTCGACGGTTTCTGTTTTCTTTTCTTGTCGCCTTGCGCCAAAAGGCTCCTTAGGACAACCAATACCAAACTGATCATTATCAATGCTAACTTTTTCATAATCATTTATTTTTAAGGTTATTCAATTGTATATCTCAAACCGGCATAAACCTTTATCCCATTGATTGGCTTTAGATAATACTGGAATCAAAAATAAGGCCCGAAAGGTTCATTAGCCGCTAAAATTGGATTGTTTTGCTTAAAATTTGTCAAGGTTTTCTCCGCCAAGATAAATATTCCGCTTCCTAAAAAACTTAGTCACCTGCGCATTCACAATGGTGTAGGCCGGTGAATAATCATCCAGGCGATAAGGCTCAGGATTGCCTGCTGTTGAAGGCAGACGGCTGATTCCATTGAATTGGGTAGTAAGATCAAACTGCCATTTGCGCAAATTGGTGGCATACGACAGACTTACCAAACCTTTGTATTTGTTTACCAGCGGTTTTTCCTGCAGTTCGTTGTTCAGCGTCATTTGTACATCATTAAAACGCACGGCTGCCGTCACATCCAGCCCTCTAAACAATTCGTAATTGGCTTCAATCTGGATGCTGTTGGAATAAGATCTGCCGTCCAGGTTATAAACCAACACTTTCTGGGCATCGGCATCGCGATCGATAATTACCTGATTGATAAAATCGGTTCTGTAAATATCCAAACCAATAGTTAATTCTCTGTTGTTCAGATCAATATGCTTACTAAAATTTAAGCCATAATTCCAGGCTTCTTCCATCTTTGGCTGTTCGCGCACCACAAGCTCTCGTGAAGAAGCCAGCACCGAGGTATTTTCGGCCAGGATATTGGCAGTGCGATACCCTTTTCCGGCTGAAAGACGCAGGATATTATGCTCATTGAATCCGTAACGAAAATGAACACGCGGTGTGGCAAAAAATCCAAACTCATTGTGGTGATCCAAGCGCATACCTACAATCAAATTGAGTTTGGTGCCATCGCTGTAGGTGTATTGATAAAATACACCCGGAACACTTTCGGTGCGATTAAAGGTGCTGTCGTTCAGCTGCTCTTCGAAGCGATCGTACAAATAGCTGAAACCAGTTGTATAAGTATGACGGGTGTCACTTATATAGCTCTGAAACAGCGCATTGCCATAATAACTATATTGTGTGCCTTCATAATCCCTCAGCCCAAAATAAGTATCCATATGGTGATAGGTAAACTGTTGCTGAATTCCCAGGCTGGTTTGCGCGCGCGAAAAGATAAAACCGGTTTTCAGGAAGGTTTCCACGCGTTCGGTAAGCAGTTCGATGCCATAGCCGTTATCCACATCGCGTGGCTTATCTGCATCAAATCGAAGCTGTCCGCCCCGGCGCTCTTCCTTTAGGCCTTTGATACCAAACTGACCTTCGAAGTTTTTGGCATGAAAATCCGTCCGGGCAAAAAGGTTGTATTGGGTATAAAGCGGGTCATCCAGAAAGCCATCACCATTATCATCATGCTTAGTCCCATTGCGGCTCCAGTGCCCCATCACCATGGCATGCATATGATCGTTAAGGCCAGCTTTGGTATTGAAATTAATCTCGCTGCGACCCATATGATCCTGAAAAAGATTCAGAAAAAACCGCTCGCTTGTTTCAGCTTTTTTGTATTCCACATTGATTTGTCCGCTGATGGATTCGTAACCATTTAAAACAGAGGAAGCCCCTTTGGAAACCTGAATAGATTCCATCCAGCTGCCGGGCACATAACCCAGCCCAAACGAAGTAGCCAAACCACGAAGATTTGGAATGTTTTCGCTCATCATCTGGGTGTAAATACCACTCAGGCCAAGCAGTTCGATCTGTTTAGCACCCGTAACGGCATCACTGTAAGAAACATCCACGCTGGCACTGGTTTCAAAGCTTTCTGAAAGATTACAACAGGCGGCTCTTTGCAATTCACCAGAAGTGATGGTTTGGGCGTTTACAGTACTCAATCGCGAAACGAAATTGGTCTTGGCACGATTCACCACTTCCACCTCATCAAGGGTTTTGCTGCCCGACATGATATGATCGTATTGATTTCCGTCATGCGGGGCATGAATGGTATCGTTAGCATAACCTACAAAACTAAAAACCAACATATGAGCGTGCGGCGGACGTTTGATTTTGTATTTACCTTCAGCATCGCTTATTGTTCCAGTTTGTGTGCCCGACCAGTAAATATTTACACCAGGCAATGGCTGATCGCCATCTTGGCCGGGCTCATAAACAGTGCCAACAAGCTTTTGTGCCATACTTGCTGAAAAAGGCACAAGAAGCATCATTATAAACAAATATAGAAATCGAAAGAATTGCATAGCTTTAATCTTAAAAAATAAATACTCCATTTCCTGAAAACTCAGAAAATCATAAAACCTGAAAAAAGATTAAAGCAGGTGGTCGCTCAACTTAAGCTGTGAGCAAGCAATCAGAAATTTAGTGCCGCCGGCAAACAGCCCGAAGTCATCAGGAGCCTCAGGGTATGATGCTGTTTTGCTTTCCTCTGCTACCGGAATGATAAACTCAAACAGCTTGATTGCCAGCGCAAGAAAATTATTGAAAACTACTTTTACATTTGGAAGGTCAAATTCAGTTACCAGCTTCACATATTGAGTAAAATCGGTACAGCAGTCTTTTGCTTGCTGAGGCATTTGATGGACCACACAACAAGCATTTGTGGAATCATCAGCAACAGCACCCACAGCACAGCTTTGGGAACCGTGATCACAGCTGATATCGGCGGCAAAAAGACTTTTTTGGAGTGTTTTTTGGGTACTGCAATAATGTGCATTGATAGTAAGGCCTACAGTGCCTACAAACACAATCACAGCCATCAAAACTGCAAACAAACGCATGTACCATTTTTTATCCACGAAACAAAAGTACAATTAAGACTTCAATCCCTTGTTAATAAAATCTTAAATTAAGCCTATAGCGTTGGTATTTTGGGTGTTAAAAATTCTTAACTGTCAATTTTAGTCTGGCGAAAACGATTGCAATCCCGATTAGATTGAATAAAAATTTTATCTTTGACCAACTAAAAAATAACCCGACATGATGTCTGATTTTAAGATTTTAACTACCGAAATACGCAATGGCATTGCCATCGTGGTAATCAGAAGACCTGAAGCCCTCAATGCCCTCAACACTTTATTTTTTGAAGAAATGGATCAGCTGGTTGCGCAGCTTTCGCAGGATCCAAACATCCGTGTGATGCTGATTACCGGAGAGGGCAAAGCCTTTGTGGCAGGAGCTGATATCGCCGAGATGGTTGACAAAACCGATGACGAAGGCACAGATTTTGGCAGTCGCGGCCAAGAGACTTTTCGCTCGCTCGAGTTACTACCCTTTCCGGTGATTGCGGCCATCAATGGCTTTGCACTTGGAGGCGGGCTCGAGCTTGCCATGGCCTGTGATATTCGTATTGCATCGGCAAAAGCCAAATTCGGACAACCCGAAGTGAATCTGGGACTTACACCAGGTTTTGCCGGAACGCAGCGCCTGCCTCGCCTGGTAGGACTTGGAAACGCCCTCTACCTGCTTACCTCCGCAGAAATGATCGATGCCCAAACCGCCCTTCGGATGGGTTTGATTCAACAGCTTGTTGAGCCTGATCAATTGTTGGATGAAGCGCTTAAACTTGCCGAAACCATTGCCCAAAAAGGTCCTCAGGCTGTGCGCAAAGTAAAGATGCTCACCCGCAAAGCCATGGAAACAGATTTAGAAACAGGCAGCGAACTGGAAGCCGATCATTTTGGATCGCTCTTTGGCGAAAATTCAGAAGGCCGCGAAGGCATGCAAGCCTTCCTGGAAAAAAGAAAACCAAACTGGTAAATAAACCCAAAAAATAACAATCCTTATGACTTACGACGAACGCTTACAACAGGTTGCAGTGCTCGGCGCGGCAGGAAAGATGGGCAGTGGCATTCTGCTGCTCACCGCCGTGGAAATGGCCGACATCAGCCTGAAACCTGAAAACAAAGGAAAAACTTTTGTCCTAAATGCCATCGACCTCTCGGATGAGGGATTGGCTGGACTAATAGATTATCTGCGCGTGCAAGTGCTTAAAATTGCTGAGAAAAAAACAGTCTGGCTCAGGCAAATGTATGCCGAAAGAGCCGATCTGATCGAAAACTATGATATCATCGATCAATATGTGAATGATGTGATCAAACTGGTGCGTCCTACCACAGCCATGGAAACGGCTTATCGCTCCAAGCTTGTTTTTGAAGCCGTAACTGAAAACAAAGATCTTAAGGTTAAAATCCTCAAACAGATTGACGAAAATAACCCCAATAAACCCTGGTATTTTACAAATACTTCTTCCGTGCCGATTCATCTGATAGAATCGGAAGCAGCATTAAAGGGCAGGGTGGTTGGATTCCATTTCTACAATCCACCAGCAGTGCAAAAGCTTGTTGAACTAATCGTTACGCCCGATAGTAAGCCCGAAATGAAACAATTTGCGCTGGATTATGCCAAAGCATTGCGTAAAGTGGTGGTGCCCAGCAACGATATTGCCGGCTTTATTGGCAACGGCCATTTTATGCGCGATGCTTTGTATGGCATCAATCAGGCGCTGGAACTGGCCAAAAACAGGCCTTTTTATGAGGCTGTTTATATGATCAACAAAGTGAGTCAGGATTTCCTTATCAGACCGATGGGAATATTCCAGCTAATTGATTATGTGGGTGTTGATGTAGTGCAGTTTATCATGAAGGTGATGAATCCTCATATGAAGGATGAAGCGTTGCACAGCCCGATACTGGATCAGTTGATGGAACTTGGCGTAAAAGGCGGACAGCAATCGAGTGGCGCACAAAAGGACGGTTTCCTGAAATACGAAAAAGGCGCTGTAACAGCTGTTTACGACATCAACAAACAAACCTATATAGCTGTAGGTGAATTTGCTGCCTCCTGCGATCAGGAGTTGGGCGAGCTGCCAGCAGGCCATAAACCCTGGAAATCCGC
>JAGYNM010000070.1 GCA_018399335.1 Bacteroidales bacterium
CTCGGCATCGCTGCTCAATCCGGCTACAGTATAGTTGTAATTAGCACCAGCATTGTTATTTAGCTTTATCGAATACAGGTCAAAATCAGTGGTAATTCCACTAACAGTGGAGCTAAAAGCATAATAGCTTACAGTTTTACCGGCATCCTGACCCGGGATAGTGGCCGTTCCACTGCTTCCTGTCATGCTGAAGGTGGTCAGGGCGGAAGTGCTCCAGTTATCCGTGCTGTAGCGCAGGTAGAAGATTTCTTCGGCCGAGGCGGAGGCGCTTAAAGTGAGGGTGATATCAGCAGATTCATTCTGAACAATGCCTGCCGGAACACTCAACGAAAGCAAGTCAACCGGTTCTGCTGAGGTTTCCATAAAGATGGCGCGGGTGTTGGCATAGCCTGCATCTTCCCAATTCATGCTGTACCATTTGCCATTGATGAGTGTGATACTGTTGTCGGTAGGATCCTGAAAAATATACTCCTGTAATGTATTAAATGCAACGGTAATGCCTGACCATTTGTTGGCGGAAGCATTATCTGAAGGGCCACTCGTAAATAACCATTGATACTCACCACCGCTAAGGTTAGCACCGTCGACATCCACGCTGAAACGGGTTTGATAGCGGTTGATCTCGCCGGCAACTAGCGTGAGGTCACCACCTGACTGTGTGGCACTGGCCAGAACTGGATTTGTAGGTGGATTATCCCAGTTGTTCCATGATCCAGGCATGTTTAGTCCTTCCGGACCCCATATTTGGCCATAGGATAGGGTAGTTAAGAACAAAAATGAAAGAGAAATCAATGATTTAAATACAAATGCTAGCGCAAAATGCGGCATAGCTGCCGATCTGAGTAGATTTTTTCTCATAGCTACAAGGTTGTGTTTCCTAAAAAGCAGGGGGTGAGCTGCCTGCATCGTTAATAGCTAACAAATATATAGGACAAAAAAAATAAAATGAAGAAGTGATAAAAAAAAACCTTATTTTATTTCCGCAATCGGTTGTTATAAATGTTTTTTGATTAAAGGAGGGTTTGATCGTTTATTGTCATTCATACTTAAAAACCCTGAGTTCGGCCTGAGCTCAGCGTAGATTCTGTGACTATGTCGAACAATTAAACTTAAATATATTGATAAACAATTATTTAAGCAGCAGTTGTACCATTAATTCATTAAAATGGATTAATGTCTTCTTCAAAAAAGTATCAGAATGTTCCAGCTAACAAAAAGGGCTTTGCTGTATGCAAGGTGTATGCAAATTCACCTTAAGCCCAATGTTAGCAAGACTTTGACCCCAAAAACAGTAGCGATGAACTAGGGAAGACATAGGGAAGACCCCTGTGAGAGTCCTGTTTGAAAAAAGTTTTTAAGGGTTAATTGTAGCTGAATCAACCCAAAACTATAAGCCAAATTGGATTGTAAAAGCCTTTTTCTCTATAATTCTGGATAAAATATGCCTTCACAGCACAAATTCCCAAAAATTATCAATGTTTATGCATTGAAAATCAGTTCCGTAGTTTTCAACCCATGTTTTTGGTGCTTTAGCATTGGATTGCTTGTATTTGATTTCGTAAGCAGTCAATTTTCCGCCTTGCTCTTCAATATAATCCAGCTCAGCACCGGTATAAGTCCGCCAAAAATAGGATGAAACAGATCGTTGTTTATAAGCCAATGATTTCAGCCGTTCGGCAATGATAAAGTTTTCCCATAGTGCACCGCGGTCGTTTCGCATCGAAAGCAGTGAAAAATTATTAATAACAGCATTGCGCACCCCACAATCCCAGAAATAAATCTTATCGCGCTTGCTTATTTCTTTTCTGAGGTTGCGATTAAAACCTCCCAAGCGAAAAACAATGAAAGATTGTTCCAATAAATCAATATAGCTATTTACTGTTTCCTGGCTCATTCCAAGCTGTTTAGCCAGCTCATTCAATGATACTTCCGATCCGATTTGAAAGGCTAGCAGCTTGAGTAAATCTCTTATTTTACTGCTGTTTCTGATGTTGCTCAGGCTAATGATATCTTTATAAAGGTAGGCATCTGTCAGCTCATGCATATATTTTTCTTTTAGGCTTAAGGTAGGTTGGTTTAAAATGTCGGGATAAAGCCCGAAAATCATCCATTGCTCAAGTCTTTCCTGCATCTCAAAAGGATTCATATCTGCTCTTAACTCGTTTAGTGCGATGGGATACAACGTAAATGTTAAGGTGCGACCAGTTAGTGGTTCTTTTATTTGATTGGCCAGATCAAAGGATGAGGAACCGGTAACCAGTAAACGCATTGCCGGAAGGTTGTCATGTAGGATTTTCAAATTAATTCCAATATCAGGTATGCGCTGTGCTTCATCAATAAAAAGCAGGTCATAACCACTTACAAGTAGTTTCATTTTGTTGAGATCACGCGAGGACAATACATCAACATACCGGGATTCATCTGCATTCACTTTCAATACTTTTAATTGCCTGTTACCTGACAATGCAATTAGTGAAGCAAGAAAGTCGTTTGAAAGTGTTGTTTTGCCCGTTTGCCTTGCACCATAAATTATGGTTATCTTATTAGATTTTGTGTAAT
Organism: Bacteroidales bacterium; assembly: GCA_018399335.1. Taxonomy (GTDB): domain Bacteria; phylum Bacteroidota; class Bacteroidia; order Bacteroidales; family F082; genus UBA5536. Next base: position 2,560 of record JAGYNM010000070.1, read on the forward strand.
TATCGAGAAGCGTCTCCAACAAAATGCGTTTTATTTTCATTTTAGGCTGTAGTTTTAACAGGTTTTTTAGCTAATTGAAATAAACCTTATTTAGGCAAAAATAGCATAAAATTGATTCTATTCGAAAAATTCGCGCTAATATTTCGAATATACTTGAAAAATTCGCGCTAATATTTCGAATAAGTTATCATTCATCCCTAAACTTTTTTCTTATCTGCTTCTCTATCCGAACGGATCAATATTATTACTCTTGTGCCACTTGCTTCTCCGGATGCATCTTCTAAATCCTCAATAACAATGTCAATACTTGTTCCTTCCAGCTTTTTGTAAAGCATTGCAATTTGTTGCATCAGTTTCAGTCCTTTGCCCGTGCCCTGGCTGCCATTGCTCCCGGCATTTATGCGTCCGATGCCGTTATCTGTGATGTTGATTTTTAGGGTATCGTTTTTTTGGCTGATATGAATCACCAATTCACCCTTTTTGTCAAGCGGTCGCAGGCCATGTTTTACGGCATTTTCGACAAAGTTTTGAATCAGCATTTTGGGGATGGGCAGGTCTGACTCCACTTCATCTTCAACAATAAAATCGAAGCTAAATGCATCATGGAAACGTTTTTGTTCGAGCAGGAGGTAATTTTTTACAAACTCCAGCTCATCCTCCAGGCTGCGGCTTACATCATCGCTGTGCTCGAGGGTTTCGCGAAACAAGGTGCTAAACTTTGCAGCAAGCTGATAGGCTTCTTCTTTTTGCTCTCTAATTATCGCAGAGCTCACGGTATTCATGGCATTCAGGATAAAATGGGGGTCGAGCTGATGGCTAACGGCCTGGTATTGCAGCTTGATCAGTTCGTTTTGAATGCGTTGCTGCTGCATCAGCTGATAACGATAGAGCCTTTCAGTAAGATTGCGCAGCCAGCCCGCCGAAGATAGCCAAATGAACGACAAAACCTGAAAGGATAATAAGGGTTAGGTGTGTAGGTAAAAGTCATGCAAAGCGACCGTTTTGAAGGAATATTTCCGGCGGGGCTGTGCCATTGCGTTTGATGCCGCTGTGTTGGTGGACGTCATTTACAAATGGCAGGGAAGTGGTTGTAACGGTTTTAAAATCTGGTTCCACAACCTTTAGGATTTGCTAGTGGCAGCATTATAAATGAATTCTTTTTCTCCATCACCATCAAGATCAAAATGATAGAAGTATTGAAAAATGGGATATGGGCTACAAATTCTACTGAAAAATCAGCTTTAACCTGAAAATGCTGTCGAAATTCGTTTTGATATAAATGGAAGCTCAGGTTGCTTTTCCAGTTGTGTATTGTTCACATCCGCCGCAGCTGCTATTCCATTTATTGACGTCAGCAAATGATTTCACCCGCCTCATCTAAAAGCTTCTAATAAAGTGTGGTTTTGAATTCCTCTGGCCGATAGTCAGAAAACACGGCCATGATTAAACCTTGACCCTGATAATGGATGGGAGGTTATATTTTGATCGGTAAAACCGGGAATTCAACAGGTTCAAAAAGAAATTCAAGCTGGTCATTCAATACCATCGCAAGAGCTTTCGCTGTCGTGATAGGGGGATGTTACTATCCGCGCTTTATTTCCTCTGTGTCTGAATGTTCCTGTCCATCTTTCATTCAGGTCATAAAATGGATAGGGGGTGATGGATAAACACCAGTTGCAGGGCTTTTGATCAGGCTTTTCTCTTTGAAATTGTAGAACAGAGTTTCCTGGGCTGGATTGAAAAGCCTGCAATTACCTGGGACAGCCTATCAATGCCGTCAAGCCAATAAAATCAAATCCACCAAACAAATCAGTGCTGAAATCGCGCTCGGGATGATAATCGCCAACTTGGTCAATAGTACGCAGAGTGTTCACTTAGTCCGCCAGATCGATGTGACTAAAGCATTCATAGAATATGCCGTCGTTGCGCCACCAGGGTACCAGCAATTCAAGATAGCCATCAAGTGATTATAATCCATACTAAAAAATAGCATGTTGATGCCAGACGAGGAATTTCCACATGTCCGGGAAAGTTGTATTGATCAATAACATTACCATTCTGCGTTGTAATTTTCAGGGCTTTTGATCAGCGCGGTTGGTAAATGAGATCAAATACCCATGATGCCATCACTGCGTGAGATCCATATAATTTACAAAGCCACCCACCTTCTCTTCTTTAAACTGACTGGTTTGGGACCAGCCCGCAGCGATGCTACAGTCAGAACAAATGTGGATAATAACGGCAGCCATCATCCACCAGCAAAAATGGACTATAGAGCCATTCCATCGGGTAGTTGATGCAAAATTCCTGATATTTCTCGTTAGGGAGCATGAATTATACCTAAGGAGAAAATAAATTAGGAAATATTTAACCGTATATCTGCAGAATAGTTAAATTAATGAGCTGTGTTTGAAAAGCAATCAAATAATAACCATAAAAGAGTTTAGTGAGTCATTGTGCTTTTTAAGTTGTCATAGTTGTCTTTGTTTTCATTGTTGTGGTATCATGGGACAACGAGCCTATATTCGTAATTCGCTAACATCCAATTGTTATTTAATTATAAATAACAGATACCGAAGACGTTGGCGGGCTGGCCCCTTTAGGGGATCAGGGGTGCGCGCAGGGGGAGAGCGCGGTCATAGTTGGGTTGGCTATTACGTAAAAAAAAAATATATTTGAACATCTTTGTTTTTAGGGTCAAATTGAGCCAATGCCCCGATAGCGGGGCCAAAACCAAAGCCAACGCCAAACCAATCCCGATAGTTTTATAGCGGAACCTCCCGACATTTCAGTCGGGACAGGCTCTTCTGGGTTCTTTACTGGTGTTGTATCCATTTCTACAATAGCAGAACCTCCCGACATTTCAGTCGGGACAGGCTATTCTGGGTTCAGCCAACATCTACCAAAGCCGTTGCGGGCAGACCCCTCTCAGGGGTTTCGGGGTGTGCGTGGGAATGGGTTTAAGGGCAGCAAGTCGAAAGTCTGGAAAGAAAATGAAACTCGCCTGACTGCAGACAGCAGGCAGGAGGAAAATGAAAGACTATCGAAGCTCGGAAAATCGAACGGAAAGCCAAAGCCAAAGCTAACGCCAAAGCCAACACACCAACAGACAAACAAACTAAAACCCTCCCGCTTAAAGAAACCAACAGCAGCTGGAAGTCTCAAAATATTGTCAATAAAATCAAGGTCAAAAAGTTTTATGCTCACCATCACCTCATCAATACCGCCAGTTTTCTGCTTAGCCGGATATTGTTCCATCAGGTTTTGAGTAGGACTGTGATAGGGATCGACAGGATAAGGCCCGTACGCCCCATAGGTAGCCCTAAAATATGCAGGCTGGCCTATTGTAGCACCGTGATCACATTCGATGGAGAATGATTTACCATCAGTACAGGCTTCCAGTACCGAGCCGAGGTACTTGGAATGCTTGTAAATAAAAGGCTTAGCGGCAAATATGGTTCCGGCTACCCTAATTCAATAAAGGCAAAGAGAGCTGCCAGAATCGTGGCGATTACCGGAACCTATCATCTGTACAGTTGATGGCAAAAGCAAAACGCCCCAGAAAGCGGAAAGCTGATGCCAAAGCTCCATGCAATCAAAACCAAATCCCAGTCCGGTGAAGAAAGTCTCATCGTGAAATTTTACCTTCAAAAAATCCCCACGATGCTGCGCCTGATGGCCACAGAAATCTTAATGGTTTGTGTGCGCCTTTAGCAGCGATTCCTGCATCAACAGCTTAAAATCGAAGGTTCCGGCCAGTATCAGCACCAGAAAAACAGGGTCATCAGCAGGGTGACAACCGTTTGTTGGAAAACATATGCGCATCCCCTGGCACCAGCAAGCCGCTGCCCGCTGATTCAGGCTCATCAAAATGCTTTTAATAGCGCTCTTGCTCTCTTACAGGCCTTGGTCTTTCGCCATCTTCCCAGCATAGGGCATCACCAAATCGCCAATTTTATTGTCGAGCTTATAATAGAGCACTTCCTTACCATCCAAAATCTCTTTCCGGTGAGACTCACCAGTTTAACGGTTCCATAAAAAGTGCCGCAAAACAGATCAGAATCACCAGCAAAGGGCCAGTATGCGCGGACTTTTTGTGCAGCCATCGCAGCATCGGGATAAAGAGCAGGAAATAAAAAGGCAAACATCAGCGGAGCAAAGATGAAATGCAATCCCCTTTGAGGATATAAAACCAGGTATTGCCAGCACCACAGAAGTTTCACCGTCGCCTGACTGTTGAAGCGCATAAGTAATATTATCGGTTTAGCGTGACCTTCGTTCGGGTCAAATGATCCAACTGTGCTGAATGCTTCTAATAACATTCCATTTCCGGAAATGTTTTTACCAGTGAATGGGCGCAATGCTGATTTGAAGCTGCTTTCCGTTTCCCGTTTTGTGTTATGCTGGCACATACACTTATAAAAAGCTCGTTCCTTGCCTGTGAATTCTCGATGCGCCAAAAATGCCCTTTTCAGCTTCCATATTGGCTTTAACCATCAATATGGGTAACTGCCGGCTGGCATAACAAAGCGCATGCTGGCGGCATCGGCAAACCAGCGGTAAGCGCCCGTGACCTCAAAACTCAGCTTTGCCGCGCTATCGGAAGGGATTTGGGCCAGCACAAACTTTTCATCTTTAAAGATTGGCTCTCCGGAATTGCTCAGCACCTCCAGGTGACTACCGGTCCATTTGGCCAGCAAACGACTATCGTTACCACCGTCCAGCAGCAGCTGATCATTTTGAAAACTCCAATTTCCGGCATCGGCCTGCCACCGGGGTTCATCATTCACGCGCCTTAGCAGCAGGAATAGACTATCGGGCAGCAGCATCACAGTGGTGTGCATCGATTCCATTTCGGAGAACACATATGAACCGCTGAAAAACATCCCTTGCCCGTCGAAGACAAAAGGTGTTTGGGTGCTGTTATTTTCGCTGCTCTGTTGCACACAAGAAGTGAGGCTAAGCAGAAGGACTAGAAATAGAAAAGGGGATAATTTTTTCATTATTTTGACTTTTTCGGGAGGCTTAAAAAATAAAATATCAGCGGCAAAAAGGTGATCAGCAAGATTACAGGCATGATCCATGCCAGCATGTTGGCAGCTTCATTTTGGCGTGAACTGAGGTACATGGCGTATGCAATGAGCAAGAAAACAAGCACAATGCTGACCTTAAGCCAGCGAATCAGGCGCATGGCTGCCCGATAATGTTGCTCCATATTTTCGGGAGTAATTTTTGCAGGATAATTGAAGGTGTGTGGATATTGGTTGATAAGCGTCATGCCTGCAAAAGTGAAGGTGGAAAACAGGGGTAATAACAAGACAGTAATCTTATTACCAAAGCCATCGGGCTGTCCTTTTGCATTAAAATGTGTCGCAATTTGTTCCGGACTTTCGGCATATACCCAGATGGCGAAGATCCAACTCGTCAATAGCAGAATATAGCCAGCCCACTCCAATCGTACATCAAATGCAGTAGGTTCAGGTTTGTATTTGGGTTGATTTTTCATTGCTGATAGCTTAGCCGGGACTTAGTATTCAATCGGGATTTCTTCGATCAAAATGCCTTCATCGAAAATCCTGACGAGGCTGGGCTTGCCTTCATAATTGAAATATTCTTCTTTGCCGTGTTTCTGGTTATCCTTGTAGCGGATTATCATGCTCACCACCCCATCTTCGTGATAGGCTTTCTGAATACCGGTGCCCATAACGAAATCAGCTTTGGCTGCCAAACTGCCATCGGCATGAAAAAAGAACCAGGTGCCGTCCATCATGTTTTTGTTGTAAGCGCCTTCGAGCATGGTTTGGCCACTCTCGTACCATTTGTAATATGGCCCGTGTAAAGTGTCTTCTACATAGTATTCGCTTCCAATTTTTTTTCCATCGATGCTATAGGTGAAGTAAACGCTGTCGAGCAAATTGTTTTTGTAATAACTCACAGATTGCAGCTGTCCGTTTTCGTGCCAGCGTGTCATCTTCCCGTCGAGGAGGTTTTCTTCGTATTCGGCGGTCATTTGCGGGATACCGCTTTCATAGTACCAACTGCATTCGCCATGAAGCAATTCACCTTTATAGTTTAGTTCAGATTTTATCTTGCCGTTCTCCCAATAGGAAGATTTGGGACCTGAATCACAGGCCATTACAAAAAGGAGTAAAAATACGAACAGTCCTTTGATCTGATTTTTCATAATTCACGGCTTTGATTTAGAAAGTAGGTGTTTGGGACTGTTTCCCGCTTAAAGCGCTGATATTGATAGATATTCCAGAAGGTATTTTCATAACCGTTTTTAGGCGTACTGCTTCTCAGCATAAGTTGAGTCTGCAGCAGCGGCACCTGAAATTGCGACAGGCAAGGCATCGGCCTTGGGCCAAGATAATGCAGTGCGTTAAGGAAATACCAGCCAATATCAAAGGCTTCAAAGGCATAACGGTCAGGCTCGTAAGCATAACGCTGCCGATACTGATGGATAAACAGCTGTGTGAAATAATCCTGATAATTGATATGGTTGGAAGTGAAATATGTAGCCTTCATCTTCATCAGGTTTTCATTGAAAAGCTGATCAAATTGTTCCCATTCGGGCAATCCCACCAAGGTAACGCTAAAAGTATCAGCTACCTGATTTAGCTTGTTAACGATTTCAGTAGCAAAAACTTTGTCATCGGTAAGTGCAATCACAATATTTTCGCGCAGCACAGAAGCTTTGGCAGCAAAATTCCGTACGCTGTCAACCACATAAACCATGCTATTTACCGGGTTTGACAAAAAGATCGTGTCAAAAGGATTAGCCTCAAGGTCAGCGGTATAAAAAGTAGTGCCTTCAATCGTAATTGATGGTATCAGCGCATCTTGCAGATCCATTTTTTTGCTTCTTTCTCTTATCACGTCCAAAATGTCTCTTGCAGCAACAGGAACCTGATCCGGCACAGCAGCTCTTAATGTTTCTCTAAGCTCTGCAATTTCCCGGGCTTGGGTGTACTGATGTGCCTGATAAAGAAATATTTTGGCATTACTGTATCGCGTTTTCAACAGATCGGCAAGCTGAGCATATTGATCCTCAGTTGAGGGTTTAATCTTGATTACGGCCGGATTATTCATCACAATCTCATTGCGTTTGGCAAAGGGATTCACAATCGGAATTTGCTCGCGCAATGCGAATGGAGCAATCACATCAAAGGCTCTGCTGAAAAGCGGCCCAATGATGAGGTGGGCATTTTTCATAAAAGGATCGGCAATGGCGTTGTAGGCCTTTTCGGCTGACTGATCCACATCAAAAGTCTTTACAACGAGCTGCATTCCCTGCGAACGTGCCATAGAATCGGCTGCCAGCATAAAACCTCTGTAAAAGCTCGTAAAAGTGAAAGCTTTTTCTTCCAGGATTAATTCTGGATTTCTCCGCGAATCATATTGGGAAAGCAAAGTATCCACATCCTGTAAATGGAGTGGTAAAAGCAAAGCAACTTTAAACTCAAAGTCTGAATAGTCTTTGCCCCGGGCACAATCTGCATCTGCAAATGGAACTTCAGCTTCCGGTTCTGTAATGTCAGTTTCAACAATTTCGGGTGTTTCGATTGGTTCCGGCTGCACGGGCGCAACATCGATATGGTCTAGCAAAGGAATTTTTAATTGTTGCCCAGGATAAACCCTTCGGCCAATGCTGGGATTAAGATCGTACAACTCATCAGCATCAATATCGAAATCGCGTGCTAATCTTTTTGTCCGCTGGCGGCTGTCAACCTCATAAAGAACAAAAGGTTCAGTTATTTTTTTTTTAGGCAACACGATTTGCTGCCCCGGCTTGATGGTAGTTGTCAGGCCGGGATTAAGCCGCTTCATTTCGTCGATGCTCACTGCATAGTTTCGTGAAATCCTGTAAAGTGTTTCACCTGCTTTTACGGTATGTATGATGGTGCTGTCGGCCTGCTGCGGACTTTGAATGGCTTGTTCGGGCTGTGATAATGTTTGTGGGATCAGCAATACCTGACCTGCTTTCACTCCGTTTGATATGCCCGGATTAGCTGCTACCAGTGCATCCATTGAGAGTTGATTTTTGCGGGAGATACTAAAAAGTGTCTCGCCGGGCTTCACCACATATTGTACGCCGGCAGGTTTAGCTGACTGGCTTTTTTCGGCTGAAGCAGCAGAAGCATCAACTGTTTCATGAACTGTAAAGGGCTCAACCATACGGGGTTGCCTGCTGTCGTCCTGTGTTTGATTTTGATTTGGACTGCTTGTTGGCTCCGCAAAAACTGGTTTGGAAGCCGGTGCTGCATTGGTAGTAGTCTGGACGGGTTTAGGTGTCACATTCTCTTTTGCAGGAGGATTAAAGGGATCGAAATCTGTTCGTTGAAATCTTTGTTCAGAAATCACCGGAGGGCGTTTTTCTTTTGGAGCGATAGGAACGAGTACATATTCACCTTCCGTAACGGGTTCCTTCATTCCGGGATTCGCAAGTCGAATATTATTTACCGGAACAAGATAGATATCAGCGATATAAGTAAAAGTTTCGTTGCGTCCTGCCACATGGTAGATGGTTTCGTAATCGCGAACGATATCCGGCAAGCTTTCTTCATCATTCTGGCTGGCAGATGCCTGGGTAAAATTTTGTGCTGGTCTGTTTCGGGTTGGAACAGCATTTCCGGCCGGGATCCGTATCACCTGATTAACCCTTAAGCCATTTTTGGCTTCAGGATTGGCTTCTTCGATTCGTGCAATATCGATATTGTATACCTTACTAATGCTGTAAAGGGTCTGTTTGGCCTGCACCGTATGCAAATAAAAACTTGTGCCATTATACTGCTCAATAACCGTCGATTTGGAGACAGGAACCTGCGCATCGGCAAATCCATTGGGCATTACAAGAGCTGTAACAATCAGCAAAAACAGTAATTTAAGCAAAGATAGGGGCTGTTTCATGATCATATAAATTCATTA
>JAGYNM010000071.1 GCA_018399335.1 Bacteroidales bacterium
AAGTTAAAGCTATTTTATCAGGTCAACATTTTGAATCGACTAAAGGTACAGAAAATGAAGGAGGTACTGGACTTGGTTTGCAATTGGTAAAAGAATTTATTCGGATACAAAAAGGAATTTTTGAGGTGGAAAGTGAACCCGGCAGAGGAAGCACGTTTAGGGTTTGGGTGCCAGCTACTGACTAGTTTAATAAAAAAAACTATTACTTATTCCAATTGTGAAGATATACCCCTAAATAATTCAACCCAATCAATACCGTCAGCAGATTTTCCAAGCCTTACGATTACCAAATCATTTTTTGGGTCAACAAACAAATATTGTCCTAAAACACCTTTGGCAAAAAATGAACCATCGGGCAAACTACGCCAATGCATCGTATAAGGATAGCCACCTGAATCAAGTGAATTGTTGTTGATTTCCAAACTCTTTCTGATCCAATCTTCAGGTATCACACTGTTTCCCTGCCATTTGCCATCATCTTTATACAATAAACCAAATCGGGCCAAATCGGTAGCTCGCAGGTTGATACAACAAAAAGCCTTTATGGTTTGATGTTTTTTACTGTCGAAACTCCAGCTGGCATCATATTGCATTCCGGCTTTTTGCCAGATCCAATCCTGTAACAATATGGCCGGATTTTGTCCGGTAGCGTTTTCCAAAGCCAGCCCAAGCAAAAGTGTGTTTACACTCTGATATTCATAACGTTCTCCGGGATTTTCCGCTGTTTTTAATTTAGTGACATATTTTCGCAAATTCTTCCCATAATAATACTTGGCCATATCAGCAAAAGGGGAGGTGTATTTTTCCTGATAATCTAAACCGGAGCGCATTTCCATTAAGTCTTTCAGGCTTATTTTTTCTAATCCTTTACCTTGTAATTCAGGGATATAAAGTGTTACAGAATCCTCGATACTTTCAAAGTATCCTTTATCAATTGCAATCCCAACCAGAGCAGAAACATATGATTTTGCAACCGAAAAGACAGGAATAACAGCTGCAGCATCATAACCATCAAAATAGGCTTCATAAATCATGCTATCACCTTGAAGCATTAAAAAAGCAACAGTTTTGTGTTCCTCTAAAAATTCGGTAAATGGAATGATTTCAACCTCACCAGGTAATTGAATGAAATGCTGTTGCGTAAACGCATTTATTGCAGGTAGCTTCCTGTAGCTTGTTGAATCTCGATTAATTTCTTCATTTGGAAACTTCTCATAATCCTTAATATCAGCAAAGTTGTAATAAAAAAAACGACCTACATGACAGGATGTAAAACTTAGAAGGAAAACAGAGATTACTAAAAGCCTGTAAAAACCATTCATGTATTAAAATTTGTTGCCGTAAAAATACAACAAGCTTTAGAATAATCCTGCAGTTTAGATGCTATCAAAATTATCTTGGCAAAACAGGTTTTAATCAGCCATATCCACAAAAGTTTCACCCAATTCAAGATTTGTGTATTCATCGGTTACATCAAAATCATATTCAGGATATTGATAGATGTGTTGCAGTGGCTCAGTTTCACCGATGCTGTAACCATAAATGCTTTGATAATCTTCTTTATCCTCGCCTATACTTTCAAGCTGATCGAGGTATTCATTTATTGATTTCGACTCGATAATCACTACCTTACCCATATCGTGGATTATCGGGCTGTGACGACGTGTACTATCGTGATCGAATTCCAAAATTCGACGGCCATGACGACTCAGCCCTATTGTTCTGAATGTTAAACTTTTACCTACTCCTGGTAGGTTCAGAACATTGCGATCGGTTGCCAGGAAAGGAATGCCGGCTTCGCTTCGAAGCTTATTAATATTAGCAACTATTTCCTCTGCATTTTCAGCAAAGCCGCTAATTACATCGTTGTAGCGTTCATCAATGCGCCCAAACTCTTTTTCTTCCAGTTGCTCCTGAACAGCACGTTCGTTGGTCGCAAAATTATGGCTGTTTTCTTTATAGCCCTTAACCGAGAAAGTGTAATAAGTTAGTACTCCTATATCGTTCAAAACTTTACGAAGCTTGGCTGTATGTCCGCGGCGGGAAGCTGCAGCCGTAAAAACAAGCTGATTAGTGATAATCCATCCAGCGCTGAGCAACATTTCAATTCCGTTTTTTACTTCTGGAGTAACTTCCATGGCCGTTTCGAAATGTGTTTGAATCACAAACTGTTTTATTCCAACTTCACTGCCTTTCTTTTTAAAATCAGCCAGAATTGCAACTAATTCATTGGTAATACGCTGAGGTAAAAAAACTGGCAAACGTGTTCCAAGTCGGACTCTTGTTAATTCGGCAATTTTCTTGTTGTCTGGCAAAACGGCATTGCTTTCCTTTTTACGCTTGGCCATTTCATAAACAGCATTGAGAATTACCTGAAGCGATTTATCGCTGCTCATCAATGCGTCACCACCTGTGATAAGGATATCGCGAAGCTGGGTGTCTTCTTCAAAATAATCCATCAGCTTTTGCAGCTTTTGGGGCCAGGTTTCTTTGGGTTTGAGTTTATCCAGGTTAAAGTTAAGATGCCCGCTCTGAAAATCATACATCCTTTGGCAGCTCACGCACAATCCTCCGCAGGCGCGCCCAACAGTATCGGGAATCATGATGGCAACTTCCGGATAGCGCCGGTGCAGGTTATGTACGGTTGGTAAAATCCATCCCGCAGCATTGGGTTTTCCAGGTTCGATGATATCTTCCATCTCCCATGCTACAATCTGACCAAACTCTTTGATCAGCTGTTTACTGTAAATTACATAATCGCGTATTGCCAAATCTGAACCAATTGCAAACAAAGGCTCCGATACATTTAGTAAGGACAAATAGTAAGGGTTTACAAAGAATGGAATGCCAGCATCGCGAGCTTCATTTAAAAGCTCCATAGTTTTGGTGCTCAATGAATTATTAAGCATTTCATTAAGCATTTTAGGCGACCTGACAGCAAATTTCAGGTGAAAGTTCATATCGTTCCACCAGGTGCATGCAGACAGAAATTTCTGTTCGAAAGTCATCTCTGGTTCAAATTGATAGCGACGGCTGGTTAATTCTCCGGTATCCATCTTTTCAATGATAACCTTGATTATTCTGTCACGATTGTGCTTTCGAATTTTACGGATATTTTCATCAAGCCCCGAAGGATGCCTGTCCATCCATTCCTGAAGTTTTAAAATGTCAGGCATTTGCCTGTCATAAGTTCCTTTTATCTGCCTAAAAAGCATGAGCGTGTCGTAGAAAAAATGGTAGTTAGCTCCGCCGGTACCATATTTTATTGCCAGCCAAAGGTATTTGATAGGATGACTGCCAACGAGATCGCCTCTCAAATTGAGGTCTTCAAAAATTCTTCCGGCATGCTTAATGTAATCCATCAGCCGAATAGCGCCATAATCAGACCAGCTAAGCTGATCAAAGGCTTCGCGACCCGAAGTTTTTCCCTTATAATAATCCCAGGCATGAGGATGCTTATCGAAATAGGGTAAAATCCAGCGGCGCATGGCTTCAAGTGCTTCCTCTTTATCGTTGGCCTCTTTGAGAATTTCAGCTACTTCAGGATTTTCTTTTAAAAAAATTTGTAAAATCCTGTGTGATTTTACGGTAATGGCAATTTTGTCAAGTCGTTTAAATTTTTGCTTACTTCTGGCGTTCATCAGTGTGCTTTTTGTGGGTTCTTGCAATTTTTTTGAATTGCATGACATTTTATTAAAATTCAGCTAGTTAAGCTGTTTTCGTCTTAATTTATGCAAAAATACAAAAAATCAGCCAAAATTTCTGCAGTGCAATGATAGTCTGAGGCTGCAAATGGCCACAGATATGATTGTAGAATTGTTCTAAATAAGGTAAAATATGCCTACCTTTGCAGTTCAATTCTAGTCAAAAAAAATATCAAAAAAATTATTCTATGTACAGTGGATTTTACAAGGTGCCCACACCACATAATGAGCCAGTTAAATCGTATGCTCCTGGAAGTCCTGAGCGCGCGGAAGTAAAAGCTATGCTAGCGAAAATGCGATCAGAAGAAATTGAAGTTCCGATGGTGATAGGTGGTCAACGTATAAAAACGGAGAATAAAATCAGAATTGCACCACCACATGATATTCAGCATACGCTAGGGTATTTTTATCAGGGAGGGGCAGAACATGTGCATATGGCTATTGAAGCTGCCCTTAAGGTAAGGTCGAGATGGCAAGCATTGGAATGGGAAGACCGTGCGGCTATATTTCTAAAGGCTGCTGATCTGATTTCTGGTCCGTACCGTGCCAAAATTAACGCTGCTACCATGTTGGGTCAGTCTAAAACAGTTCATCAGGCCGAGATAGATTCAGCTTGTGAATTGGCAGATTTCTTGCGCTTTAATGTGCATTTTATGTCAAAAATCTACGATGATCAGCCAATCTCCTCCGAAGGTATTTGGAATAGAATAGAATACAGGCCTTTGGAAGGATTTATCTACGCCCTCACGCCTTTTAATTTTACGGCTATTGCCGGAAATCTGCCTTCAGCACCTGCCATGATGGGCAATGTTGTTGTTTGGAAAGCTTCCAATGCTCAGATTTATTCTGCCAGAGTTATCATGGAGATTTTTGAGAAAGCAGGATTGCCCGATGGCGTAATCAATCTGATCTTTGTTCCGGGGCCTGTTGCAGGCAAAATTTTTGCTTCACATCCCGATTTTGTGGGAATCCATTATACAGGCTCTACCGCAGTTTTCTCGAAAATCTGGAAAGCCATTGGGGATAATATTAGTGTGCATAATACCTATCCGAAAATTGTTGGCGAAACAGGAGGAAAGGATTTTGTTATAGCACATAAGAGTGCGAATGTAAAAGCATTGTCAACTGCATTGATTCGTGGTGCTTTCGAATATCAGGGACAAAAATGTTCAGCCGCTTCCAGAGCTTATGTTCCCAGCAATATTTGGCCTGAGCTATGGGAACTGATGGAGAAAGATCTGAAGACAATTAAAATGGGAGCTGTTGAAGATTTTAGCAATTTTATGGGAGCTGTGATTGATGAAGCTTCATTTGATAAGTTGAGCAGTTTTATAGACAACGCGAAGAAGGATGAGGCAACAACAGTTCTTTTTGGAGGTAATTACGACAAAACAAAAGGTTACTTTATTGAGCCTACCATAATATTGACAAAGGATCCGCATTATATCACGATGCATGAAGAATTGTTTGGTCCAGTACTTACGATTTATGTTTACGAAGCTGATAAATGGCATGAAACCCTGGAACTTGTGGACACGACTACAGCCTATTCGCTCACTGGAGCTGTGTTTGCCCAGGATCGTTTTGCTATCGAAGAGGCGAATAATGCCTTAACCAATGCAGCCGGAAATTACTATATCAACGATAAACCAACTGGAGCAGTGGTTGGGCAGCAGCCTTTTGGAGGTGCTCGGGCTTCGGGCACAAACGACAAATCAGGTTCTTACCTTAACCTTTTGCGTTGGGTTTCGCCCAGAACGATTAAGGAGAACTTTGTCCCGCCTACTGATTACCGTTATCCTTTTATGAACGAGGAATAAATAGGAATAAAACTTAATGATTTAGCCGCCTTCACCCGAGGGCGGTTTTTTTGTGACATGAATTTTCTAAGGCATAAATGTGCTCACAAAACGGCTAATAACAAGATGTTTTTTAGTTCGGTTTCAATTGTCCGAGATAGGTTTTCTTACCGTTTCTGATGACAAATTTTTTAGGAATGGGTTGAGATTTTGAACTGGTAGGGTTGAAATGGGATTGCTTTTTATCGGCTGCACGGCCGGATAAAACATATGAAGACCCTCTATTACAAGCTGTTAATACGGTTGAAAGAACTAAAATTAGAAAAATAAGTTTAATTATGTTTTTCGGGCTAAAAGTCATATTCATCGCTATTTTACGGCGTAAAAGTATAAAAAAATCAATACTTTCAAGTCATAAGTTTTGATCAGCTATTAATGAGGTTTAACAATTTACTGTTCATAACTTACCAATTAATACTTAGATTTTTTAGGCCTGACCACTAAACTTTATTACTTTTGCCAATGAATATGGTGTTCGAAGCTCTCGCAAAGCTCAGAACTTAATAGGGAATCAGGTGTAAATCCTGGACAGTTCCCGCTGCTGTAAGCTCTTTTATATCCTGCGATAACCTCAAGCCACTGTTCCGTTATTTTGGAATGGGAAGGCATCGCAGGGGAGTAAGTCAGAAGACCTGCCATTTTCAATGTTTTGCAAAGCTTTCGGGATAAAGGCTTGTCGACAGCGTATCACGTCGTTTCGACACATTTTCTCCTGATAGTTTTGAGGTAATTGTTATTAACCTTAAAACTTCTAGTATGTCAAAAAAAAGTATTTACACAGCAGCATTCATTTTGTTGGCTTTCAGCTTTCCGGATTTGCTGTTTGCGCAGCATCAATCGCAATTATTTGTCGCTTCAGGCGGAGCCTTTTCAGATCCAAATGATTTTGTCGAGATTTCTGTTTATGATCCTCTCCAGCAGGAGAATGGAATTGTGAATAGTATTTTTACGCAGGCAGTTCAGGATCTTATTAGCGCTGGTGATTATTTGTACGTTACAGCTACTGATTCTGTGGTTAAAATTGATCGTAACACAAATCAGAAAGTAGCTTCTGCGGGTGTTTCAGGAGCCAACCTTTTGCTACAGTATCAGGACAAACTTTTGATGACGGTTCAATATCCTGAAACTTCCGATTTCCTGAGAGTTTTTGATAGTAATACACTCGAACTTCAACAAATTGTAAGCAGTATCTCTGGTGAAACGGCCGGCATGCTGGTTTTAAACGATCAACTTTATGTGGCAGTTCCTGGTGCTTATGGTACAACAACTGGGTCTTTGGCATTGCTTGATCCTGTTGATTTTGAGTTGCTTCAGGAAATTAATCTGGGGACCGGGGCAAAGGGGATTTATAATTTGTTTGCTTTCGGCGAAAAGGTCCTGAGTGTTAATAAGTCAGCTTATGGCGAAACAACTGGCACGCTCAGTATTTTTGACCCACAAACACAAACTGTTGAGCATCATAGTTTTAATCACGCTTTTGGGAAAGCTGTTTTTCTCGATGGGAATCAACTTTATTTAATTGTTGATAACGGTTTGGGATTGATTGATTTAACTACAATGGAAATGGTAGCCCCACAAATTATCCCCGATCCGGGAAGTGCTAATTTTATTTATTTTGCTGATATTGTTTATGATAGTTTATACCAACAGTTTTATGCTACCACTACTGACTATTTTTCTTTTGGTCAGGGTACAGTTTATGGGAAGGATGGTGTTCAGAAAGGGAATTTTGAAGCAGGGATTTCTGCTGAAGCTCTGGCTGTTGTGATCCGGGAAATCACATCGCTTGCTGCCATGAATCAAATTAATGTAAGTGTATTTCCCAACCCTTTTACAGATCAGGTAAATCTTGAACTCCCAGCTACAGAGAATTTGGTTAATTGCAAGCTTTTTTCTTTATCCGGAAAACTAGTTTTTGAGCACTACTCTCAAGGAGTGTCTTCTGAAGTTCTGCAGCTTCCTGAGCTTAATCCTGGGTTATACCTGCTCAGTCTGGTTACTGAGAGCGGTAAATTGGTGCATAAAAAGATCATAAGAAAATAGCCATGATTTCTTCTAAAGCCTGGTATTTCTTTTCATTTTATTTGTCGAAACTGACAAAGAGAGGCATTGTTTTTTGCCTTTTAATACCGACTTTCATCTTTCCAGCATTGGTTTTTGGGCAGTTTGCTCCTCCCGCCGGACAAGCCGGATCAGACGCTGTGCATGCTGACAGCAATATCATCATCAATTGGGCAAGCCATGTTATTATTCAGCGTGGCTTCCAGCAAATTAATGATGCTTCTTACGGATATACCAACTTCGGCAATGAAGTTGATGCAATCGGAAAAGCTGATGGTTTTGTGGTAAGTTTGGGCGACGGCGGCGCTGCTGTGCTGCAATTTGATTTTCCACTGTTTAATGGCCCTGGAGCTGATTTTGTGGTGTTTGAGAATGCTTTTGATGATGAATTTCTAGAACTTGCTCATGTAGCAGTGAGCAGTGATGGCCAAAACTTTTTTGCCTTTTCCGCTCATTCACTTACAGATACAACCGAGCAAATCGGCAGTTTTGGAACTCTGGATGCACGAAAAATTCATCAGTTGGCTGGTAAATATCGCGCACCTTATGGCGTTCCTTTCGATTTGGATAGTATTCCCGATAATATCTTGCTGGACAAAAACTCAGTTACACATCTGAAAATTACGGATGTAGTGGGCATTTTGGATCCTGCCTTAGGAAGTTTAGATGTAAGCGGACGACTTATCAATGATCCATGGCCAACACCTTTTCCTTCCTCAGGCTTTGATTTGGATGCCGTAGGAGTAATCCATGATGCTTCCAATTTGAGCATAAAGACAACTTTAGCGCAGAATTTTTCTTTATGGCCCAATCCTTTCCAAAATGACTTTAGCATTGAAAGCGAATCAGCAGCAACTATGCAGGTTTATAATAAACAAGGTGAATTGATGATTCAGCACGAGCTGCTTTCGGGGAAGAATCATTTTGACGCAACAAATTGGAATACTGGTTTATACGTCTTAAGCATAACTGTAAACAGACAAGTGTATCACCTAAAGGCAATTAAGCAATGAGAATTGCATACAAGCATATAATGCTCTTGTTGCAACTGATGATATTTTCATTTGTGAGTGAAGCTCAGGTGTCAGATACACTTTTGCTTCAGCAAGTTGAGGTAATTGCTTCATCTGATCAGGGACATGAATTGGTGTTGATACAGCGAATAGACAAAGCTGTTTTGCAGGCTCAAAGCTTGAATACGGTGGCGAATTTACTGCAGCAAAACAGTGGAATTTTTATCAAGGATTATGGCCCTGGTTCGCTTGCAACTGCTTCTTTCAGAGGAACAACAGCAAGTCATACCAAAGTATTGTGGAATGGAGTTCCGGTGAACGCTCCCAACAATGGCCAGGTTGATTTTAACAGACTTCCGGTTTTTTTCGTCGATGAAGCTCAGTTAGCCCGCGGTGCTCAATCAGCAAGCAGGCAGGGCGGACTTGGAGGATTGGTGATGCTTAATAATCAATCCGCTTTTAATCAGGGATTTCAGATCGAAATGAAGCAGGCAGTTGGAAGTTTTAACAGCTATGGCACTTATGCCGATCTTTCCTGGTCGATGAAAAATCTTCATTTAAGGTCCCGAATTTTTCGTGCTTCAAGCCAAAATGATTTTGAATACCTTAATACAGCTCCTATCCCGGCCCGAAAAATGAAACAAGAACAGGCTGATTTTCTTGACCGGGGATTTTTGCAGGAAGTTCACTGGCAAAAGGGGAGGAGTTTAATCAGTTTTATCAGCTGGAGCCAATGGAACGACAGAAACCTGCCACCAATTATGACTAATATTGAGCGCGGTGGAAATCCGGAAGAGCGTCAGGATGATCGTTTTCATCGCAATGTATTATCATATAAGTATTTCTGGCCAAAAGCCAGTTTAGAGCTTAAATCGTCCTATTTTGCTGAATATCAGCATTATTTTCTTCGAACAACTTCCAATTATGGGAGCTATGAAACGGTAAGCCAGATAGATAGCAAAAACGATCTTCATTTTTGGCAGCAGGAGATTAATTTTACACAGGCACTAGGGGCAAACTGGCAGCTTATTACCAGTAATATAATAAGCAGACAGACAGCTTTTTCCACATCTTATGAAAACAAAAAACAACGAGATCAGTATGCCTTGCAAATTAAAATGATTTATAAGAACGAAAAAGGACATTTACTCGAATTTGGTGCCCATCAGGATGATCTGGATGGTAAATTGATGGTGCTTTCGCCTTTTGCTCAATTCACGGCTAATATTCCGGGATTTAAACGTTGGCGCTACTCTGCCGGGCTAAGTCGTAATTACAATGCCCCAAGCTTGAATGATTTATACTGGTATCCCGGAGGTAATCCTGATCTATTGGCCGAAAAGGCTTTGCAATCTGATTTCTTGCTTCAGTACGAGCTAAAACAGGAAAATTATTCCATATCAGTTTCTGCTGGTTTATATGCCTCTCAAATTGAAGATTGGATTCAGTGGCGTCCAACTGCACACAGGTATTGGGTGCCCGAAAATATTTCAAAAGTTTTTGCCAGAGGTGCTGAGCTGTTTTTTAAAAGCGATTATAAGCACGGTAAACTAGAGCATAATCTGCAAATAAATTATGCTTTCACGCGTACTACTGATGAAAGCCCCCTGGCCCAAATTGAAAACACACAAGGACGACAACTTATTTATATTCCTATGCATCAGGCTAATGCAACTTACCGGCTTGATTGGAATCAATGGTTATTTTCCTATACCGTTGTTTTTACGGGTGAAAGAAATACAAGTTTGAACGAACATGAGTTTTATGGCTTTGCTTTACCCGCCTACACCTTGCATCACCTTTCGCTAAGCAGGGCGTGGAAGAATTTTTCGGCTGATTTTCAATTAAATAACATCTTTGATAAAGACTATCAGGCTATTCGTTGGCGCGCTATGCCGGGGCGTAATTTCGCCATTGCTTTAAGTTATCATTTCAAAACTAAATAATTGATATGAAGAAGATTATCTATTATATTCTGAGCATTTTTATTCTCACCGCTGCATGTACAAAACTTGATAATGACACACCCGATCCGGTTCCTCCCGGTCAATTAGGAGATGGTTTTTATGTGCTAAATCAGGGCAATTTTACTTCTGGAAATTCATCGCTCTCTTTTTACAGTGAGGACTCTGCCAAAATGATCAATAATATTTTTTACAAATTGAATAATGCTCCTCTGGGCGATGTGGCACAAAGTATCACTTTTTGGCGCGATGATGCTTATATTGTTGTTAATAATTCAGCTTATATTTATGTAATTGATTCTAAAACAGGCTTATTCAAAAGAAAACTTGCTGAGCTTCAATCGCCACGATTTATTCAGATTATTGATGCTGAAAAAGCTTATATCTCCGATTTTCAGCTCAAAGGTTTGATGGTTTTTAATCCGATGAGCATGCAGCCTTTGGGAGTGATTGAAACCGGAAAAACAACTGAGGCAATGGCAATGGTTGATTATGAAGTATTTGCAACAAACTGGTCTTCTTATAATCAAACCAGTTCAAATAACACGATTCAGGTTATCGACGCCAATCTTGATAAATTGGTCGACAGCATTGTAGTTGCCAAAGAGCCAAATAGCATAGTTATTGATAAGCATAA
>JAGYNM010000072.1 GCA_018399335.1 Bacteroidales bacterium
ACAATTTATCAGTTCGCCTGGCCGCAATCCCAATATTTCTTCAAAATCCTTGAAGCCCATAGCCTCAAGCAAAGGTTTGTTTCCATACACAACCTGACGTTGTTCGTTGAGAACAGCAGCAATAAATGGTAAAGCATTAATTAACTCATTTACCTGACCAAAGCTGGTAAAAAGGTTATAATCATGCACTACCGCCTCATGATCGGCCCTTTCAGCAGGAGCAAAAAAAGTATCCATAGCTATATGAGTTTTATTACTTACGTAACAAATATACCACTAAAATAGCTGATAAAGGACTTAATATAAAAGAAATAAAAAACAACCACTGCTTTCCGATACGGCACGATTTACCGTATTGTTCGGATATTACGAGCGCCAAAACGTACCAAATAAGAAATAATATGCCAATCCAAAGTCCTGTCATACACTAATAAAGGTAATAAATGATGAATAAAACAGGAATGACGATACCAAGCAAAGTGAGCCATGCACCTCGCGCGGTGATTCCATCTGC
The DNA here is from genome assembly GCA_018399335.1 of Bacteroidales bacterium. Lineage (GTDB taxonomy): Bacteria > Bacteroidota > Bacteroidia > Bacteroidales > F082 > UBA5536. Next base: position 515 of record JAGYNM010000072.1, read on the forward strand.
TCCTCTGGGAATTAATAAACCACTTAATGCCAATATAATAAGTGCACCGGCGTAAATATCAGAAAACCAGGTCCAGTGAATGCTTGGATTATAATGCAGATAGTTCATTTCCCTGAACATTAACCTTTTACGTGTGATATCGATAGAGCCTTCACCAGTTTCCTGATCCAACACAGCAATACCGCCATTCAAAAACACTTTCAGATAATCCGGATAAGGATAATAATGTTTACGGTAGTCATCTGCTACATCATACTTTTCAAGTAGCTGGAGCACCTGTTCCTTGCTTAATTTACCCGAAACAGGTGCTTCCTGAATACTTTCCGAAATGATAACATAATTTGGATTCCAATCGTGACGGTGATTGATTGCAATGCCCGAAAGCGCATAAATCACTGTCATTCCAAAAAACAGGTAACCGAAATCACGATGAAGGTAACGGTTCCATTTTCTCCATTTAAATGGCATGGTTCAGCGTAAAATTAATTATTGTGGATCTTCGATCACTTCAAATTCTGAACAAACTACGGAGTAAAACGAAAGTTTATTAGTTCCTTCTTCGGCCATCATTTCGCGATAGGCGGCAATTTGTTCCATAGCCGGATCATCCAGATGCACTCCTGCAGCACGTTCTTCTTCGGTCATAGGTTCGCCGCCACCCAAATGACGTGTTTCATCGATGCCTGCAATCACTTCTTCTTCCCATTCGCGCAGGTATTCTTCGTCAACGATCATTTCGTCAACAATACCGATTACTTTAAAGTCGTAACCTTCGTATTCACTGTTAAAGGCAGGAACTCCTTCTCCTGAAGTAATTTTTACACGACCTTCTTCTTCTACGTCAATTAAAAATAACTTTTTGCCATCATGTTTGCAGATATGATCTGCCGTTCCGATGATAATCACTTCCTGGCCAACAAGTTCAGCGGCTTTCTCATCAAAACTTCCTACTGTGATAGCAATAGGACCTTCAGCAACTTTTGTTTCTGTTGTGTTTTCAACTGTTGTCTCAGTTTGATTTTGGCAGGCAACAAAAAATAAAGCTGCCACAGCCATTAAAAAAATTCTTTTCATAGGTATTCTCCTTTGTTCTTGGTTTTGTGTCTACAAAAGTAAAGAATTCCTGAAAGCACTTGAAAACTTAAAGGAATTTTAAGATTTAAGTGTTTTTTTGACTATGAGCTGCAAATAATTAATCAGGCATGACAATATCCTCTTCCAGAATATTTTCACCATCGTATTTGCGTTCAATTCCATTGGAATAACTGATGACCAAAATCATACTTCCATCTTCATTGTAACGTTTCCATTCGCCGTTTTTGCGACCCATCACAAAATTTCCCGATTCTCTGATTTTCCCGTCGGGATAATAAAAAGTGTGCGTTCCGTTTGGGTTATCATCCACAAAACGTCCTTCAAAAGCCAGTTGGCCGTTGTTGTAAATGTATTTCCAATTGCCATTGCGCATACCTGCTGAATAATCGCCTTCCATGCGCATATCGCCGGCTTCGTAAAACCATGCGCCTTCTTCCAAACCTTCGATATAATCACCTTGCGTGATGATTTTTCCTTTTGGACTGTATTCAGAGGTAATGCCATCGAGCAGGCCATTCAGGTAGTTTTCTTCGCGCAGGAGTTTTCCATCGCTGTAATACCATTTCCATAAACCCATGGGTCGGCCTTGTTCATCATAACTTCCCTTTTGTTCCAAAATACCATTTGGATGAAAAAATTCCCATTCGCCATTTCGCTCATTATCTTTATAGTTTCCCTGTGCCTTGAGCGAACCATCCGGATAATACAGCTTCCAAAAGCCCTGCCGCTGACCATTAGCGGCAATAATACCTTCTGCTATCAATTTTCCATTTTTGAATGTAAAGGATTTTTCAACATTGCCTTTTTCATCAAACTCACGGCGGATGCCTTCTGCCACGCCATCGCGATATGTAGCTTCCACTTTTACTTTGCCATTGGGATAATAATCGCGTCGCATTTCGAGCAAAGCCAGTTCGCCGGCATCATCCACTTTTTCGCCATCCTGGTATTTGACAATTTCTTTCAGATTCCCCGATAAATCGTAGGTTTTGAAAAATCCATGTTTCAATCCATGTCGATAAACACCTTCTTCTTTCAACTCACCTGATTCATAAAACCATTTCCAGCGGCCATGACGTTTATGATCGCTGTCGTATCTGTTAATCCTCTCACGATCAACAATAAAACCTTTTTGATAAGTAATCAGTTCGATAACGTTTCCGGTTGTATCAAAATGACGGGCTATTCCGTTTTCAAAACCTTGTTCGAAAGGAATTAATTGCAAGGTTCTACCTTTATAATCAATGCGTTCGCTTAAACCATTTTTGATGTCTGCTTCAAAACGTTCAATCAAAATATCGTTAGCGAAATAGGTTCTGCGTTCGCCATGTTTCAAACCTTCTTTGTAAGTGATTTCGAGCGATAATTTACCGGTTTCGTCATAAAATTTCCATAAACTATCCAGTTTGAAATTTTTCCGATTTCCTTCAGATTTAAGGGTTCCATCTTCGTAAAAAGTACGCCAATAGCCATCAGGCTGTCCGTTTACAAGAGTTCCTTCGCTCGATTTTTGTCCGTTGGGATAATAAAAAGCAACTATTGAATCAGCTGATTGAGCAAATATATCAAGCTGAAAAACAATGAAAAAGAGAAGTAAAATATGCCAATACTTCTTCATTTTAATTGTCTCTTGTTGGCGTCACCTTACGTCCGGGTGCAACACGTTCTTTTTTATCCAATTTATAGATATGATCTCTTTTAACCTTTAGAAGTGCCTTTTCGCTGCCTGGTTTCAGGTAATAAGTCAATGAATCATAGGTTATCTTTCCAAAACGGTCTTTCCATTCCAAAGCTGAAATCTGGTAATTTTTCCGTGGATTTAAGACAAATTTAAGGTTTCTGTTATCGCCTGCTTCAAAAGCTACATCCAGCGAATTTGAAGTAGTATTTTCACAAACTCCGGGTGTGCCTTTTTTGATTTGAATAATTTCGATATACCTGCCATTTTCAAATTGAATCTCTCCACTGGCAATTTTTGTTTCGTCGTATGTAAGGTTGCGCTGCAAAACGATAGGATGTGAATTATAAAACTGTACTTCATTGATATTCAAACTATCACTTTCCACTTTCTGACGAATCTGCTGTGTAAAAACAATTGTCTTTGGTGAACAGCCAGGCAAAATCAAGCTTAAAAGCAGGATTATTGCGGGCACAAAACAGAAAAACCGTTTCATAGGCATTTTTATTTAATAAGACCCATTTTAGCCGAAATTTCAAGCATCCGTTCAATCGGAATTCTGGCTTTTTCGATAACATTTTCAGGAAGCTCAATTGCTGGTTTTTCATTTTTTAAAGCATTTAACAGCTTTTCCATCGTATTGAGTTTCATATATGGACAATCATTACAATTGCAAGTTTCATCAGAAGGTACAATTAAAAAGGTCTTATCAGGTGAAGCTTGCTGCATTTTATGTAAAATCCCTGTTTCGGTAGCCACAATGTATTTCTGACTGGTATCCTTTTCAGTAAAATTTAATAATGCTGTTGTAGATCCCACAAAATCTGCTAATTCTAAAACAGCAGCCTTACATTCGGGATGAGCAATAAGCTTAGCATCCGGATTTTCTGTTTTCAACTTTATAATAGCTTCCGTTGATAAAATATCGTGCACTTCGCAGGTTCCGTCCCATAAAATCATATCCCGGCCAGTAAGGCGATTGATATAACCACCAAGATTTTTGTCCGGCGCAAAAATTAATTTGGCATCTTTGGGGAAAGATTCCACAATCTGAACAGCATTTCCGGAAGTGCAAATAACATCCGACATCGTTTTTACTGCTGCAGTACAATTAATATACGAAATCACCTTATGATCAGGATATTTGCTAAGAAATGCTCTGAAATCAGCCTCCGGAGCACTGGCCGCCAACGAACATCCTGCTTCCATATCAGGCAAAACAACCTTTTTATCAGGATTTAAAATCTTAGCCGTCTCAGCCATAAAATGCACCCCAGCAAAAACGATCATATCGGCATCGGTATGTGCAGCTTGTTGTGCCAAACCTAAACTATCCCCAACATAATCTGCAATATCCTGAATTTCAGGAACCTGATAGTAATGCGCCAGAATAATGGCATTCTTTTGTTTTCTTAATTCGTTTATTTCGTTTACTATTGCTGACATGATTTAAAATTTCGAGAGGTAAATTCCTGCAACAAATTTAACATAATTCAACGTTCTTTTTAAAACCCCACTTTTTTAGACAAGGCAAATCACCAATAATAGTATTCTTTCTTATTAATTTTTTAAAAAAGAGTGTTGTTGTTATTATTCCTGTTGATAAGGTTTAAAAGTTTTTTAGTAAAAATTTGGTTAAGTCGTTATTCACATTTTATCAACTAAAAAATAGCGTCATTATTTTACTAAGATCTTAAAATTCAGTTTTTAATAATTTCTTGCTGAAAAAATAACTTTTTGATTTGTTGATAACTTCCTGTTAATTTCCCTAAAAAATGCTGTGCATAAGCTGTGGAAAACTGGTGATAAAATCCACTTTATTAACAACGGAAAATCATAGGCAACACTAATTGTTGATAAACCCATAATTATTAGAAGTTAATAACAGCTTGTTAACTTTATCAACAGGCCTATTGTTGATAAGTAATAACAAACACATTTACAGATATTTATAATTAAAGTAGGTTTGTTGAAAATCACATAATTCCTTGAAATAAAAGCACAAAAAGTAGAAGCCGGATAAAAATGAATAATTTTGTACAAAATATTTATCAACAATGACAAATGAAATAAAAACTATACCTCTTGCTTCGGATCATGGTGGCTACGAAATGAAGACATTTTTGGCTGAAAAATTGCGTGCTTCTGGTTACGAAGTAGTTGATTATGGTACACATACATCCGAAAGTGTGGATTATCCTGATATGATTCATCCGCTTGCTGATGCTGTTGCTCAGGGGAAATTTCCTCTCGGAATAATCATGTGCGGAAGTGGGAATGGCGCGCAGCTGGCCGCAAATAAACATAAAGGAGTAAGAGCTGCTTTGTGCTGGAATATTGAATTGGCCAGATTAGCACGCGAACATAATGATGCCAATATTTTATCCCTGCCCGGCCGCTTTATTGCTTTTGAACTGGCCTGGGAAATGGTTCAGGTCTTTTTAAATACTACTTTTGAAGGCGGACGGCATGAAAATAGGGTAAAGAAAATTGAAATTTAATTTAGCAATATTCTCATTTTGAGCGCATGAACGAAAAAGCAAATATTTTTAATAAAAATGCTGAAAAGGTTGCCTTTGACAAAGACCATCGTCAAAAGATCAATTTTAATATTTCCCAGTACGATCGTGCTGTTGTAAATGGCAAGCAACGTTATGATAAACTGGAAATAGCCAAACAACGGGCAGCAAATATCAAGCATAAAACCCTGGCGCAACTCGACAAATACCTTGTTGAATTTGAAACCAATTTTACCCGAAATGGAGGTAAAGTTTTATGGGCGCGTCATGCCGAAGAAGCCTGTACTCAAATTATTAAACTGCTAAAAGAAGAAAATATTAAGAAGGTAGTGAAGTCGAAATCAATGACTACCGAAGAAATTAATCTCAACGATAAGCTCGAAAAGTATGGTATTCAATCACTTGAAACAGATCTTGGTGAATTTATTGTGCAGTTAGCCGGCGAAAAACCTTATCATATTGTAACGCCAGCCATGCATAAATCCAAGCAGGATGTAGCAGATTTATATCATCAAAAATTTCAAATTGATCCCGAAAGCAGCCCAGAGCAGATAACAGCCTATACGCGTTCACTTTTAAGGGATGAATTTCAGCAGGCAGGAGCGGGAATAACAGGAGCAAACTTTCTGCTGGCCGATATTGGTGGCATTGCACTCACCGAAAATGAAGGTAATGGGCTGATGTCTATGGCTTTTCCTAAAATTCATATTGTAATTGCCGGAATAGAAAAAATATTGCCTTCGGTGGATGATTTGGATTTGTTTTGGCCATTGTTGGCCACACATGGCACCGGACAACATATGACGGTTTACAATTCAATTGTAACTGCTGCACGGCATCAATCGGATAGTTCGACACAGATGGTGGTTGTTTTGCTGGATAACGGACGCAGCAAATTGCTCGAAAAAAGCAGACAGCGCTCTGCCTTATCGTGTATCAGATGTGGTGCGTGTTTGAATGTTTGTCCTGTTTATAAAAATATTGGTGGTTACACTTACGATACGACTTATACAGGGCCAATAGGATCAGTAATTACGCCACATATGCAGGATATGAAAGAAAACAAACACCTGAGTTTTGCTTCTTCTTTATGTGGTGCCTGCACGGAAGTGTGTCCTGTAAAAATTCCGCTGCACGAATTATTATTACTCAATCGGGCTCAGGCAGTTAGCGAAGGCTGGACCTTACCTTCGGAAAGATTTGTTATGAAAAATGCAACAAGAGTGCTAAAAAGTCGCAAACTTGTTGATTTTGCTGGTAGCAGTACCAAGAATATTGTGCTTAAATATTTCTTTGCTTCACAGTGGGGAGACAAACGCACCTTGCCAAAATTTGCTAAAAAGTCATTCAGCCAGCTTTGGCGCGAGCGTAAGGAATAGAAAAAGTTTTGAATGATTATTCGCCTAGGATTTCAGCTACTTTTTCACGTAATTTATCACCGCGCAGATTTTTAGCGATAATAATACCATTTTCGTCTAACAGCACGGAGTGAGGAATTGATTGCACACCATAAGGTTTTCCGGCAGCATTGCCCCATCCGGCCAAATCGGACACCTGTGTCCAATCCAGTTGATCAGCTTCGATAGCTTCGAGCCATTTTTCGCGATCGGTGTCGAAAGAAACACCAAACACATCAAAACCTTTATCCTTATAATCGTTGTGAATAGCTACGATATTTGGATTTTCGGCACGACATGGCTGACACCAGGAAGCCCAAAAATCAACCAGTAATACTTTGGGACCAATGTGATCGCTCAAAGCTATGAGTTCGTTATCCGGATTTTCCTGCGAAAAATCAACAAAAGGCTGTCCTACTGCAACACGTTTTAAAGTCTTTACACGCTCTGATAAAGCAGTAAGATAAGGTGATTCGGGAGTTTCGGCAAAATTGATAACAATTCCTTCAAGTGATTCAAGATCAAATTGATAACTATTTCTGTAAACCAAATAATGTGACACCACATCAGCATTATTTTCCTTTACATAATCGACCAGATAATTATTTTTCTTAAGCTCTGTTTCGTCGTATAGTGCTTCAGCTGCGGCCATGGCTTCCTCGTTTTGCTCGGTAGCAGCAGTCCGATAGGCATTATAATGTTCCTGTAATTGCTTGTCGAAATCTTTATTGGTATCGTCAAATGTTTTTAAACGATCCTGGCTAGCCGATCCGGTTATTTGATATTCACGAATATTGGAAGCGTCAGCTGTTAAAGTTATGGCTGCATTTTCTATAAAAACCGGAATAGCACCTCGAATACTTTCGATTGTAACGTAATAAATTTCAGGGGAATCAACAGAACCTGAAAAACTTGCCATTCCTTCAACTAGCTGAGCTGAGTCAGCAACTACCCATTCATCATTCACCCTTTGTTCGAGTTTGATTTGTTTGCCTTCGGCATTACTAAGATTTACCGTAAGTGCAAATTGAGCCTGTTTTTCAGGTGACTGGCATGAAATTGCGAAAACGCTGATCAATGCTAATATTACAATCGAAAGTCGTTTCATAAGGATATTGTTTATGATTATGAACGCAAAACTAAGTTTTCTTCTTCAATTACTGGCTTTAAAAAAATGAGCTGAATCAATTTTAGCGTTTTCGAGGTGGCTGGAAAAAATATACCAACATTAAAATCAATGCTTCTGATAAGGGAGCGCTCAATAAAAGCCTGTAAATACTATCACTTAAATGTTGTGGATCAAAGGATTCTAACAGAAATAGAGCCAGATGATGTATAATGATCAAACTGATGGAATAGCTAAAAAACCATCTGCTGCCCATTACTGCAATTGTAGGTTCAGAAGCACTTTCGGGCAAAGGAGCACCCGATGCCAGCCTAACAATATAAGGTCTTACAAAAGCTACTAAAACCGTAGCTGCTGTATGCAAACCAGGCGTCGACATAAACAAATCGAGTGTAAATCCGGTACCAAAACCTAAAAACAACAGCAGCCAATGTGGCATGCTAAAAGGCAACAGCATAATGAATAATGGATAAATAAATGGATTTACATAACCACCGATATGGATGTGATTGAGTACCATCACCTGGATAAAAATGAGGGCAACAAACCGAAAACTATGGCGTAAAAAATTATTCATCCACGCGAATCATTAAAAGTGAATCCAATTCTGATCGGTGTTTATTATCAATAACATAGACCTGACGCAGGCGGTTAAAATCAGTTGTAAAACGAATACGGGCCTGATTAAGTGCCCCATCGTCGCTGGCAATGTAATCTTCGACAGTACCCACTAAAATTCCCTCAGGAAATAAGTGAGAATTTCCGCTTGTAATTAATGTATCTCCTTTGTTTACAACAAGATGTGTTGGAATATGATCGATGATTCCAAAACGGTAATCACCACCTTGCCAGCTAAGGTTGGCTAAATTTCCATTGCGCTTAAACCGCACACTAATTGCTGCAAATTTGTGTAACAAACTCATTCCGATGGCATAGTTTTTACTCACACCTGTAATGATTCCGGCTACACCTTCTGGCGAAATAATTCCCATATCTTTTTCAATACCAGCTTCATATCCTTTATTTAAAACAATATAATTGTTTCTAAACTGTACATTGTTACTCACCACTCTGGCAGGTATATAATGAAAAATAGTATCGTTCAGAATCAATGAATCTTTTTCCGAAAGCACAGGATTATGTTGAAGTTGCTGCCTTAAATAGGCGTTTTCCTGAGCAAGTTGTTCATTGGTTTGCTGCAGATAAAAATAATCCGTTACCGATTTATGCATGCGGTAAAAAACTCCACTTACGGCGCTATTCATCGTAAAAGCTGCTGACCGGTGATAGGCATTGCTACGGAAAAGCATGTTTAATGCTATAATTTCGAGCAGCAAAAATAGCAGCAGCACATGGTGTTTCTGAATAAAACGGATCAGGTTAATCATACCTGTTGAGCTGGGTTCCTGTTATTTGATAAGGAACGGGAATTTATCAAAGTTTTTGAGTGCAATTCCTGTTCCGCGGGCTACAGCGCGCAACGGATCTTCGGCAACATGTACCGGCAATTTGGTTTTGTGATGCAAGCGTTTGTCGAGGCCGCGCAGCAATGAACCACCACCAGCCAGGTAAATACCTGTCCTGTAGATATCGGCCGAAAGTTCAGGAGGAGTCATTTCCAAAGCATTCAGCACAGCAGCCTCTATTTTGGAGATGCTTTTGTCCAGACAATGAGCTATTTCGGTATAATTCACTTTGATTTCTTTCGGGATGCCGGTGAGCATATCGCGACCATGTACCGGGAAATCATCTGGTGGATTATCAATACTGGGCAGTGCTGCTCCAACTTCAATTTTGATGCGTTCGGCAGTGCGCTCGCCAATGTTGATATTATGTTGTTTTCGCATATATTCCTCAATATCAGCATTAAAATCGTCGCCTGCGATACGGATTGATTTGTTATTTACAATTCCACCGAGGGCAATTACAGCTATTTCGCTGGTACCACCGCCGATGTCAATGATCATATTACCAGTAGGTTCCAGCACATCGATACCGATACCAATTGCGGCGGCCATAGGTTCGTGAATCAAACGCACTTCTTTGGCTCCGGCTTGTTCGGCAGAATCTTTCACAGCTCTTTCTTCTACTTCTGTAATTCCAGAAGGGATACAGATTACCATTTTGAGGGCAGGAGGAAACAGTCTGCTTTTGATACCGATCATTTTGATCATTTCACGCATCATATATTCAGCTGCCTGAAAATCAGCGATAACACCATCGCGAAGCGGTCTGATGGTTTTGATATTTTCGTGGGTTTTGCCATGCATCATCATGGCCTTTTTCCCAACGGCGATAATTTTGCCTGTGTCGCGCTGTATGGCCACAATAGAAGGCTCATCAACCACAACTTTGTCGTTGTAAATAATAATGGTGTTTGCCGTTCCGAGGTCGATGGCAATCTCTTTATTTAGAAATGAAAATAGTCCCATAGTGCCCTGTTTTTTAATGTTTAAAATGCCTGATTCCGGTAAATACCATACTAATTTCGTGCTGATTACAATAATCGATCGATTCCTGATCGCGTACTGAACCACCGGGCTGCACTACAGCGTTTATGCCTGCTTCGCTTGCCAGCTTCACGGAGTCGGCAAAGGGAAAGAAGGCATCAGATGCCATTACAGCATCTTTAAGGTCAAATCCAAAGCTCTGCGCTTTGGCGATGGCTTGCTTCAGGGCATCAACCCTCGAAGTTTGCCCTGCACCGGCAGCCAGCAATTGTTTGTTTTTTACCAGAACAATAGCATTGGAGCGGGTATGCTTTACCACCTTGTTGGCAAATACCAAATCGTCATACTGACGGTTTTCGGGTTGCTTATAAGTAACTGCTTTCATATCATC
>JAGYNM010000073.1 GCA_018399335.1 Bacteroidales bacterium
TAAAATGCTCATTATTATTCTCTATTATTCCTCTGAAATATAAGGGATAGTTTGACTACATGGCCCAACCAAACTCCAAAGCCAGCCAACCAAACAAAGCGGCAAAAGCCAGAGCAGGCAATAGATTCAACATTTTTATCTGTGCTATTTTCAGGATATTCAAACCTAAACCGATCAGCAGAATTCCGCCAACAGCCGAAACTTCTGCAATCAGACTCTCCGGAAAAAATGTTCCAAACCAAAAAGCCAGCAAAGTAAGCCCAGCCTGATAAACGAAAAGCGGCACTGCCGAAAACATCACCCCGATACCCAGCCCGGAAGCCAGTGCAACAGATGAAATACCGTCCATCACCGACTTGAGGTAATACAAATCTGGTTTTCCTCCCATACCTTCTTCTATGGCTCCCAAAACCGTCATCGACCCCATACAATACAGCAAAAAAGCTGTAAGCAATCCTTCGTTAAAACGTGCACTGCCAATTCGCAACCTTTTAGCCAGCCGGCTCGCCAGTCCGTCAAAAAACACCTCCAGCTTCAACAATTCGCCAAAAAGCGCTCCGGCTATCAAACTCAGCACGATAAGCATCCACATTTGTCCGCCCAGAGCCATTTTAATACCTAAAGCCAAAGTAAATAAACCGATCGCCTGAAAAAGAATATCCACAAAACGCTGAGGTAATCGGGCGTGAAATAGCAATCCAAGCGCACTACCAGCCAGCACAGCCAGCACATTGACAATTGTTCCGGTGATGATCATAGCTTAATTAAAATGGTGTTATTCCCAGTGCTTTTTCTAAAAAATGTTCCCGAATGCCATACTCCTTTTTCAGGGCACTGATACGATCAGCAATTGCAGCTTTGTCTGGTTCGCTGTTCGATTTTACGCCAGTAAGCAAGAGGTTTTTCGGGCTGTGTTCAAGCTCCACAAACTCCATAATCTGGCTTTTATAGCCATGATACTCCATAATGAGTGCGCGCAGGGTGTCGGTAAGGATTTCGGCCTGCCGTTCCATTAAAATACCGAACTGCAAGGCAGGATGTTGTTCGGGAGCTGCACTCATCTCTTTGCGGATTTGCTTGTGACAACAAGGTGCGCACACTATCAGCTTTGCCCCTGCTTTGATGCCTGCAGCAATGGCATCGTCGGTTGCGGTATCGCAGGCGTGCAGTGCAATCAACACATCCAATTGACTGATAAAATAATCCGAAATGCTTCCGGCATCAAATTTCAGACCTTCAAGATTGGACGCGCTGGCAATATGATTGGTTTTGCTCACCAAATCAGTGCGCATCTCAACTCCTGTAATAGTAACATTTTGATTTCCTTGATTGCTAAGGTACTCGTGCAAAGCAAAAGTAAGGTAGCCCTTACCAGCACCCATATCCAAAATCTTTAGTGGACTGTCCTTTTGAAGCGGTTTCAGCAGCGGCGCCAAAATCTCCACATAACGGTTGATCTGTTTAAACTTATGCTGCATAGAAGGCAACACCCTGCCTTCGCGATCCGTGAGCCCGAGCCCAAACCACCAGGGTGCAGCCGGATCGAGCAAACGTTTTTTTTGCCTGTCGTGCTTCATATCAGGCGATTCGCGCTTTTGCACCTCACGGGTTTTGAGTTTCATCTTTCCACTGGTGAAAATTGTCAGGCCAATATCCTGTTGCAAGCCAAACAAATCAGCCTGCAAAAAATTTGATCCCAATAAGGCCTTCACTGTTTCAACAGCTTGATCTGCTGACAGGTTTTTCACCTCATGCCGGCTTTGAAATTTATATTCAAACGAAAAGAAATCTCCGGATTTAAGTCTTACTGGTTTCACATAAACATTGCGCAAATCATCCGATTTACGGCGGAGCTTGCTCAGGGTGAGCTTTACCAGCTGACTTTGCTTCATCGCAGAGTCAAAGGTTTCAAGAAACTGTTTGAGTTTATCTTCCATTTAATCAAGTATTGAGGCAAAGATACAACCTATATTAACAACTAAATTAAGAACAAAAGTCAATTTGTCAGCCTTTGTTTCGATGGCACAGCCTTTGATAAACTACTCCCAAACTAAAAACAAGAGAACAATGCAAAAAGGTACTATTGATGTAAAAACCGAAAACATTTTTCCGATCATTAAGAAATTCCTCTATTCTGATCACGAAATATTTCTGCGTGAGCTGGTGAGCAATGCCGTTGATGCCACTCAAAAGCTTAAAACACTGGCATCCTCAGGGGAATTTCAGGGAGAGCTGGGCGACCTGACCATTCAGGTAGAGCTCGACAAAAAAGCTAAAACGCTTACAATTCGCGATCGAGGCATTGGTATGAACCAGGAAGAGGTGGAAAAATATATCAACCAAATCGCCTTTTCGAGTGCCGAAGAATTTGTGAATAAATTCAAAACCAAAACTGAAGCCGAAGCCAATGCTATAATCGGGCATTTTGGACTTGGATTTTACTCCAGCTTTATGGTTTCCGAAAAAGTGGAGCTTTTCTCGAAAACTTACAAAACGGAAGGCGATACCGATGCTGTGAAATGGGAATGTGATGGCAGCCCCTCTTACACCATTGAAAAGAGCAGCAAAAATGAACGCGGAACAGCCGTGGTGCTGCACATCGACAAAGACAATGAAGATTTCCTGGAGGAATACAGAATCAAGGAATTGCTGGATAAATACTGCAAATTCCTTCCGGTTCCCATTCAGTTTGGCACTGAAAAAACAGAGGAGCCAATCGAAGGCGAAAAAGATAAAGACGGCAATCCAAAGACCAAAACAGTTGAGAAGCCACGTATCATCAACAATATCACTCCTTTGTGGAAAAAAGCTCCGGCCGACATCAATGATGAGGAATACAAAGCATTCTATCGCGAGCTTTATCCGCTCAACTTTGATGAACCGCTTTTCCATATCCACCTCAATGTAGATTACCCCTTCAACCTGACCGGAATTTTATACTTCCCGAAGGTAAAAAGCAATTACGAATTGCAACGAAATAAGATACAACTCTATAGTAACCAGGTATTCGTAACAGACTCAGTGGAAGGCATTGTGCCTGATTTTCTTACCCTGATGCATGGCGTAATTGATTCACCCGACATCCCGCTCAATGTGAGCCGGTCGTTCCTGCAAAGCGATCAAAATGTGAAGAAAATCTCTGGCTATATCACTAAAAAGGTTGCGGATAAACTGGAAGAACTCTTCAAAAAAGACAGGGAAGCTTTTGAGAAAAAATGGGATGATATCAAAATCTTTATCCAATATGGAATGATTTCCGATCCCAAATTTTTCGAAAGAGCCGAAAAGTTTGTCTTGTTTAAAAATACCGACAGCAAATATTTCACTCCCGAAGAATATAAAACGCATATTGAAACCAATCAAAAAGACAAAGACAAAAAGCTGATCTATCTGTATGCCAACAATATGGACGAGCAATTCAGCTATATCGAAGCCGCCAAAGAAAGGGGCTATGATGTGTTGTTGATGGACGGGATTTTAGACAGCCATTTTATCAACACCATGGAACAAAAGCTTGCCGACAGCAGCTTTACGCGTGTGGATTCCAACACCATCGACAAGCTGATCGTGAAAGAGGAAGATGCACTTCCCTCAAAACTCGACGACAAGCAGAAAGAAAGTCTTAAAACTGTTTTTGAGCAGTTGATTGACAAAAAAATGTTTGATGTAAATTTTGAAAGCCGCAGCGAAACCGATTCACCGGTGGTTATCACCCAAAACGAATTTATGCGCCGTATGAAAGAGATGAATGCTGTGGGTGGCGGAGGTATGATGGGATTAGGCGATCTGCCGGATTCCTATTCACTGGTGATAAACACCAATCACCCGCTTATTGCTTCACTGCCCGAAAAAGATGAAGCTGAACAGCAAAAAACCATCAGTCAGCTTTACGACCTGGCACGCCTCTCGAAAAACCTGCTCAAGGGTAAAGCACTCAACGACTTCGTGAAAAGAAGTTTAGAAATAATACACTAGCAGATTTTATCAATCTGCAAAAAGTCACCCCTTATCCGGGTGACTTTTTTTTATCTAACCCAATTACTATAATTAGCGTGAAACTTTAAGCCCGGCTAATCGTTATACCAACAGGAAAATTTCACTAAAAATACTATGGCACTCCCATTTCGTTTGCTAACGGCTTTTATATTCGTCTTCCTTTTGTGTTTTGGGTCGAAGCTGCAGGCTGAAGATGAGGTTGCAAAACCATATCTTACCTTAAGCGGCTACATCAGCGATGCCTCCACAGGAGAGATGTTAATAGGCGGAACTTTGTATATAACAGAGCTTTCCGGAGGAACAGCCACCAATGTTTACGGCTACTATTCCGTTCGTCTTGATCCGGGAAACTTTACCTTAACCTATTCTTATGTGGGCTATGAATCTCAAAGTTTTCAAATATCATTGAAACAGGATTCAACTATCAATATCAGCTTACAGCCTCAAAACACAAACCTGAATGAAGTTGTGGTAACAGGAGAATCTGCCGTTGAGCAAATCAGCCGGGCGCAGATGAGTGTGGCACGGCTGGATATTAAAAGCATCAGGCAAATACCTGCCTTTATGGGCGAGGTAGATATTATCAAAGCCCTTCAACTGCTTCCGGGCGTGCAGGCCACTTCAGAGGGGGGCTCCGGTTTTAGTGTTCGTGGTGGCAGTCCCGATCAAAACCTTATCCTACTTGATGAAGCCCTGGTATATAATCCCTCGCATCTGCTTGGTTTTTTCTCTGTTTTTAACAACGATGCAGTAAAGAGCGTTGAGCTTTATAAGGGCGATATCCCCTCGGAATATGGAGGAAGGCTTTCGTCTGTGGTTGATGTGCGGATGAACGATGGCAATTCGCAACGCTTTTCAGGTCAGGGTGGTATAGGAACTATTTCGAGCCGGCTTAATCTGGAAGGCCCTATCCAAAAAGATAAATCAGCCTTTATGATAGCTGGTCGCCGTACCTATGCTGATCTTTTTCTGATGCTCTCGCCCGATGAGGAAATTCGCGATAACACGCTCTATTTTTACGACTTTAACGCAAAAGCCAACTATACCTTCAATGATAGAAACAGGCTTTTCATAAGCGGCTATTTTGGTAAAGATGTATTTAAAAATGAAAACTTTGGAATGGGCTGGGGTAATCAATCGTTAACGGTACGATGGAATCATTTATTCAGCAGTAAGGTTTTCTCCAATTTTTCTCTGATATACAGCCGATTCAATTACGATTTAGGCATCCCCGAAGAGCAGCCAAACGCCTTCGAGTGGAATGCACAGATGAGGGATTACAGCCTGAAAAGCGATTTTACCTGGTTTGCCTCAGCCAACAGCACCTTAAAGTTTGGTTTGCAATCAACCTATCACAGTTTCAGGCCGGGAACGGCACAGGGCATTGGCGAAGAAACGGCATTCAATAAACTGGAAGTTCGAGGTCTTATGCCATCAAGCAGGATATACCTTAGCAACGAACAAAATCCCGGCACGACTCACGCTCAAATACGGCTTGCGTTGGAGTATTTTTAACAATATCGGCGAAGGCACGGTCTATCAATATGATGAACAATACAGAAAAACAGATTCAATAAGCTATCCCCTGCCGGAGAGATCCTATCAAACCTATATGCATCTTGAGCCACGTTTTAGCCTCGCCGCAGAACTGGATGAGTTTTCATCGATCAAAGCCTTACACCCGCAATGTGCAATATGTGCACCTGGCACAAATTCTACAGCCGGAACACCGCTCGATATTTGGTTTCCTTCCAGCCCGAATGTTAAGCCACAGCTTGGTGATCAGTTTTCGGCCGGATATTTTCATTACTTTCCCCCAAGAAAAACTGGAAACATCCGTTGAAGTTTTATAAGTTGAATCCTGAATGCTATAGATTTTAGGATCATGCCGAATTGCTGCTCAATGAATATCTCGAAGGCGAGCTCCCGCTTTGGAAAAGCATGGTCTTATGGCCTTGAATTTCTCGTCAGGCTCAATGAAGGACGGCTAAATGGCTGGAGTAAGCTATACCTGGTCGCGCACTTTTCGAAATACCTGAAATCCAATAAGGGCGAGGCTTATCCTGCCAGCCACGATCGTCCACATGATATTTCGATCGTTGCCAGTACAAACTCTCAAAACGTATCGACCTGGGAGGCCAATTGGGTATATAGCCTGGAAGCTCAGCGGTAACATTTCCTACCGGACGTTTTGCAATCGGCAACACCATTGCTCCTGTTTACAGCAATCGTAACGCTATCGCCTGCCCGATTATCACCGGCTCACGACCTTTCGGTTACACTCAGGCAAAGATAAAACCCAATCGCAAATGGACCGGCGAATGGAATTTATCCGTTTATAATGCCTACTACCGCAAAAATCCCTGGGTGATCAATTTTATTGCCGATCCTGATCAGCCCAATGTTACGAAGGCTGAAATGACCTATCTTTTCGGTATTGTGCCTGCCATAACCTATAATTTCAAATTTTGATGATGAGCCAAATAGTTAAACGCATTTTCAGTATTGTTTATGCAGTTGTAATCCTTACATCCTGCACAGAAACGATTGATATTGAACTGGATGAAACCTATACCAGACTTGTTATTGACGGACAGATTACCACAGACACCATGGCACATGCAATCCGTTTGAGCCAATCGGCCAGCTATTTTTCCAATGCCGAACCCCCTGCAGTGAGTGGTGCAGAACTATTGCTAGACGATGGTTTGCAACAATTAGTTCTAACAGAAATTCCGATTGGCAGCGGACGATATTACACTCCTGAAAATTATTTCGGGCAGCCCGGAAACACCTACACGCTCAACATCAGTCTGCCCGAAGAAATTGGCGAATCAACGAATTATCAAGCTCAAAACACCCTGGCCACCACAGAGTTCAGACTGGATTCGATTATGCTGGAATACCGCGAACCCTTTGGTTTTTGGATGGTTATGCTTTACGCATACGACCCTCCCACAACAGACTTTTACAGACTTGACGCGTTTCGCAATGGCGAAATTCTGACAGATACTGCTTACCGGACTTCCATCTCGGACGACAGACTATTCAATGGCAATAACACCAATGGCAGTACCGTAATGTTTTTGTACGAAGACGAAGTTAAGTTAGGCGACACCATCAGCTTGCGCATGGCAGCCATCAGTAAAGCATATTATGAATTCCTTTTTGAGCTTCGCAACGAAAGCGGATTCAGCAATCCCTTGTTTGGAGGGCCTCCCGCCAATATCACCTCTAACCTTCAGGAAGATGGCCTGGGATTTTTTGGTACCATGAAAACAGCCCGAACAGACTTAATTATCACACAAGAACTTCTGGAAAGGTTACGTGAATAAGACAAGCCCCTCATCCTTAGAGAAAAACAACTTTTTTAACAAGCTTAAATTATTCCGTACTTTTGCCGGTAAATTGCGCTGCTATGGAATTATCTGCTCTTACTGCCATTTCGCCTGTAGATGGACGATACAGAAATAAAACTGCTGCTTTGGCCGATTATTTTTCGGAATATGCTCTCATCCGTTATCGGGTGATGGTTGAAGTGAACTATTTTGTGGCATTGTGCGAATTACCTTTACCTCAGCTGCAGGCTTTTAAGCCGGAGGACTTTGATCTGTTGCATGCAATTTATGAAGAGTTCACGCCAGAGGATGCCGAAGAAATAAAAAAGATTGAACAAGAAACAAATCATGATGTAAAAGCCGTAGAGTACTTTCTGAAACGGCGCTTTGATGATTATGGCTGGCAACAATTCAAAGAATTCATTCATTTTGGACTTACCTCTCAGGATATCAATAATGTAGCACTTCCATTATCCATTCGTGATGCCCATCGGCTGGAGCTAATGCCTCTGCTGGAAAACCTCTTGCAACAACTTATCAAGCTTTCTTATGATTGGGCAGAAGTGAGTATGCTTGCCCGCACCCATGGCCAGCCTGCCAGCCCTACCAGACTTGGAAAGGAAATTTATGTGTTTGCCGAACGTCTCGAAAACCAGTTTGATTTATTGAAAAGCATCCCGTTTTCGGCCAAGTTTGGAGGAGCTACCGGAAATTTCAACGCCCATCAGGTGGCCTATCCTCAAGTGGACTGGGAACAATTTGCCTGCCAGTTTATCACCAAAGACCTTGAACTGCATCGTCAGCGAACCACCACACAAATAGAACATTACGACTACCTGGCAGCTTATTTTGATGCACTTAAACGCATCAACACCATCCTGCTCGATCTGAGCCGCGATATCTGGATGTATGTTTCGATGGATTACTTCAAACAGAAAATCAAAGCTGGTGAAGTGGGTTCCTCGGCCATGCCGCACAAGGTAAATCCAATCGATTTTGAAAATGCAGAAGGAAATCTGGGAATAGCTAATGCCCTCTTTGAACATCTAAGTGCTAAACTTCCAGTGAGTCGCCTGCAGCGCGATTTAACTGACTCAACCGTAACACGTAATATTGGCGTTCCAATGGCACATACTATCATTGCCATTCAATCCATCGAAAAAGGCCTGGGAAAGCTCTTGCTCAACAAAGAGAAAATTGCGGATGATCTGGAAAAGAATATTTTAGTTGTTGCCGAAGGCATCCAAACCATCCTGCGTCGCGAAGGAATTGAAGGTGCTTATGAGTTACTAAAAGAACTCACACGTACTAACGCTAAAATTGATCGCCAGGCAATTTTTGATTTTATTGAAAAGCTGCCTGTTACAGTTGAAATAAAAACAGAATTGCACGCGATTACACCTGAAAATTATACCGGAATCAACCTTTTAAGAAAAGATTCATGAAGAAATTCTATCGGGTTTTGGCCTATATCAAACCCTATTGGGGTTATGCGGTGCTCAATGTAATTTTTAACCTCCTTACGATTGTTTTCTCTCTTTTTTCGATGACCTTGCTGGTTCCCTTTCTGAACCTGCTATTTAGCACCGAAGCGCTGGTAACTAACAAACCAGAAATAGCACTTAGCGCTGATTCCCTTATCCAGCTCCTGAATTATTACATCAGTAAGATTATCATTGAACAAGGTCAGCTTCAGGCACTTATATATATATGTATTATTCTTATTGCCGCTTTTTTCCTGCGTAATCTCACACGGTTTTTCGCTATGTTTTACATGGCCAATGTGCGCATTGGATCTGTGAAAGACATTCGTAATGCGATCTATAAAAAGATTCTCATTCTTCCACTTTCGTTCTACAACAAACACCGCAAAGGCGATATCATTTCAAGGGTAACAACCGATGTGCAAGAGGTAGAATATTCGATCATGAATTACCTCGAAATGATTGTGCGGGACCCAATTACGATTATAGCCTATATCGCCTTTATGTTTAGCGTAAGCCCGCAACTTACGCTTTTTGTGTTGGTTTTACTTCCCATTACCGGCCTTTTGATTGGGCAAATTGGAAAAAGCCTGCGCAAAAGCTCAAAAATAGGACAGGCCAGAATGGCAGGTATGCTGTCAACAATTGAGGAAACTATTAGTGGTTTGAGGATTATCAAGGCCTTTAGTGCCATAAACTATTCTGACACCCGTTTCAAGGATCAAAACAGCTTGTTTTCGCGCTTGATGGTAAGTATTTATCGTCGCAGGGATTTGAGTTCGCCACTGAGCGAATTTCTCTCCTCTCTTGTAATCGTGATTGTGTTGTGGTTTGGTGGCAGATTGGTTTTAGGTGATTCGCCGGTAATTCAGGCTGCAGATTTTATTGTTTACATCATTGTTTTCTCTCAGATTATTCCACCAGCCAAAACATTCGCTCAGGGTTTTTACAGCATCCAAAAAGGAATTGCATCTGCTGAACGTATCTTCGAAATTTTGGATGCTGAAGAGGTGATCACCGAGAAACCTGATGCCAAAACCATAAAAACTTTTGAAAAAAACATTGAATATCGCGGTGTTCAATTCAGTTACGATAAAGAACCTGTGCTTAAAGGTATCAACCTTAACATTGAAAAAGGAAAACTGATTGCGCTTGTTGGAGAATCAGGAGGTGGAAAATCTACCATGGTAGATTTGCTTCCTCGTTTTTATGATGTTGTTGGCGGACAAATACTTATCGACGGTACCGACCTACGGGATTACAAAATTGATGACTTGCGCGGACTGATGGGGATTGTTACACAGGAGAGCATACTTTTCAATGATTCAGTTTTCAATAACATCGCATTTGGCAACACTTCTGCCACAATGGAATCTGTGATAGAGGCGGCAAAGGTGGCCAACGCACACGAATTTATTATGCGTCTCGAAAATGGCTACGAAACTTATATCGGCGACCGTGGCATGAACCTCAGCGGAGGGCAGCGCCAGCGTTTGAGCATTGCCAGGGCTGTGCTGAAAAATCCTCCCATATTAATCCTCGACGAAGCCACTTCATCGCTCGATACTGAATCTGAGCGCCTTGTACAAGATGCACTGGCCAAAGTAATGAGCAGTCGCACTTCTGTAGTCATAGCACACCGACTTTCAACAATCCAGCATGCCGATGAAATAATCGTTATTGTTCAGGGCGAAATTGCCGAAAGAGGTTCACACGACGAACTACTCGAAAGCAAAGGCGTTTACAGGCGACTGCACGATTTACAGACTTTTTCGTAATCGAACGCGATTTCGTTTATTTTTGCCAAAAATTAAAACACATAGAAGATGGATTTAACAAAGATTGTATCAATCTCAGGGAAGCCGGGACTCTATTTAGTTACCGGACAGGGAAAAAATAGTGTAGTAGTTGAATCATTGCTCGATGGCAAACGCTTTCCGGCTTTTGCCCAGGACAGAATGAGCTCACTGGAAGAAATCAGCATTTTTACTACCTCAGAAGACAAACCTCTGAAGGAAGTTTTTAAAAATATTAATGAAAAATTTGGAGAAACGCTGGATTTTGAGGTCAAAAAAATCTCCAATGAAGACTTAAAAGAAAAGTTTGCCAGCGTCCTTCCTGATTTTGACGAAGATGCTGTTTATCCTTCAGATATTAAAAAAGTTTTCAACTGGTATCAATTACTGATGGAGAAAAACATGCTCGACTTTACGGAAGAAGAAACAGATGCAGAAACAGCTGCTGCTGAAACAGAAGAGCAAAAAGAAACTGCTAAAGATGAATAA
>JAGYNM010000074.1 GCA_018399335.1 Bacteroidales bacterium
TAATCCTCAAAAACCCATTCTCCAACAGGAAATGGATTCCCAAACAAAATATGCTGAATGAGAATGTAAGTAAAGTCGTCCATACCAATATTACCGCTGCCGTTCACATCCATTGCCAGCTGCTGTAACGGAGTATAGTCAACTATACCAGCAAGATAAAAAATAATGCTTAAAGCATCCTCCATGGTCACTTGACCAAGATCAAGATCAGTAGAAAACTCAACATAAAAACTTCCATCTGGTACATTTTCAAATCCAAAATAACCATCAGCATTCGTTAATGTTGTTGCAACAATTTGTCCAGCCTGATCAAACAGGACTGCTTCGGCTTCCGGAATGGGATACTCCGGATCATTATGATAAAGCAGCGTCCCGTCAATATAATTTTGCCCCGAAAGCACAAAAACTGTTAAACTTAGGGCTATTCCCATTAAAATTCTTTTCATAATTTAATGTTTTAAAACGTTTTCAAAATGAATTACCTTTCTTTCCACCCATTATATGCCATAAACATTCAAAATCGCATCACTTTTTTTGAAAAAAAATTAAAAAAAATATTTTATTGTTATTTAACATTGATTATCAGTAGTTTATAAAATTTCTAAAATCAACCTTATTAAAGTTTAATTCTTACATTATGTAAACTTGGGCAAGAAAAAAGGCCTCCATTTTTTGTTAAATTCTTCCGTTTAAAAGGCTAAAGTTAGTCAAAACAACATAGCCCATGTTAATATTTGCTAAAATTTATTTTCATGGCCATTTATTAGCCATAAGGAAATCAGAAGAATGCAGCAACATGTATCTTTGCACTCTATCGAAATTTAGGAATAAAATTTACTATGCAATTAAACGCTAAGATCATTTTAACCAAAGCAACTAAATTACTGTTTGCTTTACTTTTTGTTACCCTGTACAGTGCCAACGCTCAAGTTGACATCACGATTAAATTACCGGAAGTAAATCAGGAAAACTACTATTTGGCCCGCTACTATGGAGATAAATTTCAGATGGTTGACACAGCGCTACTGAAGACGGATTCAATTGTACAGTTTGTGCAACCAGAATTATTTCCTCAGGGAATTTATTTGCTTGTAGATCAATCAAAAAATCGTTTGCTTGAATTTTTAATCGCTGATGATCAAACTTTTTCGCTGGAAATACCAAATGATCAAAACAAACAACTAAGCTGCTCCGGAAGTGTTAACACCTGTCTTTTTATTGAGCAAATGAATTATACTAATATGGTATTCAGTCAGATAAAACTGCTCGAAGATAATCAAGATGATCAGGCAAAGAAAGATTCTTTGTTGAACCTGCTAGCAACTTATCAGGAAAATATCAAAACTAATCACAGTGATTCGTTTGTAGCCAAAATAATATCGGCCATGGAGGAAACCAAAATTCCTGACAGCATCGCCACTGATCAGCGAAAAGCTTATTACTTCTACAAATCTAATTACTGGAATAGTTTTGATCTTGCTGATGACCGTTTTTTGCGCAGTCCTTTATTAAACACTAAGATTAAACAATATTTCGAGCAACTGGTTCCGCAACAGTCAGATTCAATCATCAAAGAAGTTGATTTCCTGATTGGACAAACACGCGATAATAATACCATGCGGGATTATCTAATCTGGTATTTTACTGATCAGTATCAAAACCCAAAAATTATGGGTTTGGATAAGGTATTTGTGCATTTGGCCGACACCTATTTTGCTCATCTTGAAATAGCTAACACCACGCCTTCTGTCAAACAAAAAATTATGGAACGGGCAGATCAGCTGCGCCGCCTTACACTTGGCTCTCCTGCTCCAGATCTTTGGTTGGTCGACACAACCGATGCTTTTGTAAGTTTCAAATCAATTGAAAAGCCCTATGTGGTTTTATTTTTCTGGGATCAGGATTGCGGTGTCTGCAAAAAAGAACTAAAAACGCTGCAGGAATTATATGTAGCTCAAAATCGCAACTTTGAAATTTATGGTATTGCCGCCAATGCGGATTTCAATGCTTGGAAGTCTTACCTCCGGTCAAATGAATTGCCCTGGATTAATGTGAATGGCATGAAAAGTATGACACCAGATTTTCATGACTTGTATGATATTTATGGGACGCCGGTGATTTATGTTTTAGACCCTGAAAGAAAAATCATTGCCAAACGTATTAAAGCAGAACAAATCCCCATGGTGATCGAACACGATCAAAAGTTCAGAGCAACGAATGACCATCGGTAGAAAAAGTTAGAAACCAAGGTAAAAATCCTTCAGAAACTCGTAATATTCTGTGGTGAAACTTCCATCCCGCTTTCGGATGGTAAAAAACGTTTCTTCAACTTGCTTTGGAGGTTCCTTTTTCAATAAAAGATTGAGTCTGTTTGGAATCTTTTCTTCAACTGGGATAATATTTAATTTCTGCCACAAGAAAAGGCCATAGCTTTTTGCATCCTTCATAAACCTTTCGAATTCGATGGAAGGAATCACAACTGCCAGTCTTCCATCTGGTTTCAGGCAGTTACTGCCAATTCGAAGTAAATCGCTAAATTCCAGATAGCCGGCATGCCTTGCAAGATTCCTGCGAGCTTGATTTCCCTGAAATGAGTCGTAAAAAAAAGGCGGGTTAGAAATAACCAGATCAAAGAATTTATTGCACTTCTTCCCAAAATCACGTGCATCAAGATGATGAAGCGTGAAACGACTTCTCCATTGAGAAACATCAAAATTCATGCGAGCTTCCTGTACGGATTTTTCATCGATTTCTATTGCCTCAATATCCTGAACACCTCTTTGCGCCAAAATCAAGGCAATAATACCGGAACCTGTTCCCACATCAAGCGCACTTTGTACCCCATTCAAATCTACCCAGGCACCAAGCATGATAGCATCTGTACCAATTTTCATGGTTGACTGATGGTGCATCATGCTAAACTTCTTAAAGTGAAAAGGCTGCGCTTTCATCCTGCGTTGGTCAACCGTTCAGGTATAAATCTATAAGTCCCTCCGGAGCATCAACAAGAATACTTTTATTATTTCTGTTCACCTCCAAAATTATCTCATCCTGTATTGGAATGAGCACTTCTTTGCCCTCCCGAAACACCTGAAATAGGGCCTGATTTGGATATTCAAGTACCGTTTGTATCAACCCGATTTCCCCAAATGTTTTATCGATAATCGTAAAGCCACTCACTTCGTGAAAATAAAATTTATTTCCACTGAGCTTGGGCAAAAATTCAAGTGGCAAGTATAGCAATGCCCCTGAAAAAGTCTGAGCTTCGTCGATATGATTCACATCTTCAAATCCAACATAGGCTTTGTTACCCAACAACCTAAAAGCTGTCACATAAAACGGGACTAATTTCTTGTTTCGTTCAACGAGCAAAAACTCCAATTCGCTATATGCTGCAGGCTCATCAGCATCAATTCTAATGCTGATCTCGCCATCAAGACCGTGAGTTTTTATTACTTTACCAAAATAAAAGCAATCTTCCTTTTCCATGTTAATCTCTATATTATTCGGCTAAGTTGCGGTTACCTTTAGTGTGCTTCGGATGATACGGGCAATGCCTGCATCCGTTGCCACAACAATAGCCTCTTCGTGTTAAAAAGCTGGTTGTCATAACTCTAAAACCGTTTTCCAGGTAAAAATCTTCTCCTTCTTTCAATCGGTTGTTAAATCTGTAAAAACGATCATCTGTATTCATTGCAAATTATTTCATTTATAAAACACATTCTTTTTTCTTTAAAACTGATTGCTGGATAATCTTCGGGTAACCAATATTCATTAATATTCTAGAATTCAGCATCATTTGGTGGTTTGTAATAAATACTAAAGGCCAAATCATCCAACTGAAAAAGTTTACCTTCAGGATTCCAGACATAAACTTTTACTTGTGCAACTTCATTATTCCAGGCCGGAACTTTCATGCCATAAGTACCATGTCGCCAATTATTTGTAAGATCATCTGGCATTTGTTTCAACTTTTGCACCTTGTAAAACACAAGCTGATTGTTACGATTGGTTGCAGCATAAACAACCAGGGCACGTGCCGCTGCATCTGGCTCTAACTCCCTGTACATCAAATTAGCAGCAAGATAGCATGAGCCAGACATTTCAATTATTTGGCTTCCGTTGAGAACCAGCGTCGGACTAAAAGCATTCGTGGAACTTAGCTCAGCAAGGTACATTCCGGAATAAGATTCGCCAGAAAGTTTGATTCCATTATTCGTCCACAACGGCGAAATCGTTTCCATATCCATAAAATAATCAAGCCTCTGATATGTTTTCAGCGATTTAAATATCGGCTCGGGCTGACCGCCTAAAACCTGCTCATAACTTTTTCCTGTCTTTAAAAATACATGCCAATATTTCTCTTTTGTCATGGAATCGGGATGAATGATACCCCGTTCGTATTGATAGGCCTGGATCAAGTTAAGCGGCACTACAAGCATTAAAAACAGCGTCAAAAATATTCGACCAGCTTTAAGTTGCGTGAGGGAAGAAAAACCCAAACCAAGTAAAACAGCAAAAATGGGATAGAAATCGATCATTGCCCGCATACCAAAACTATCGCCAAAAAACCAGTTCCACCAGGAAGAAAGGACATAAATCAACACGATGAAAAAGCCACTTATTCCATAAAACTGATACTTTGACTTTTTGTACAATACCAACAATCCAGAAAAAATCAGTAACATAAGTGGCGTGTAAAGGAAAAACCCTTTCCTGTAACTTAATAAAAAAGAAAAAGTTGCAGGATCCAAAAAATGAAATCCCTCATTTTTGTAGGTGTATAAAACAATATCTCCGGTTTGAATAAAATTAAATAAAGGCTGCAGTCCGAAGCTTAAAAAGAAGGCAACTGCGGCCCATATTATTGTCATAGGTTTTGAAAATAAGATCAAAAACCGATCTTTAAATTGATTAAAATCATTTGCAAAAAAAGGAATCAAAAAAACAAGAAGCAGGTTGGTAGGCCTTATCAAACCTACAATTCCAAAAGCAAAAGCCATGATAAAAAAATGCCTCGATCTACCGGCAAGCATAAAATTGCGGGCAAAATAAGCAAAGCCAGCTATTGCAGCAAAAGAATATACATGTGAATGCGACGGATGTAAAAAAGCGTAGTAAAACAAATTAGTTCCAAGCATTAAACTTAGCACAACTAAAAGGCGAACAGGCTTTTGAATATTGTATGTTCGCAGCAAGGCATTGGTCATAAGCAAGCCTAAAGCAAGATAAAAAGCCGCAGCCAAACCCACAGCGTACTGAAATATAATATTATAGCCATCCAGAGGTAAAAAAGCGATTTTGGAGTACAGCATTGCAAGCAGATAAAAAGGTAGGATAAGTAAAGCAGTCCCCATATAGTATTTGTTTACAATTTTTCCGTTATACTCATGGAAATAATGCCCCATATAATCCAGGCCGCGTCTGGATTTTTCATAATTAAAAACCTGCTTAAAGTCAGTTGTTTTATAGTGCAATACAGTTGTGAGGTAAGCATAATACCCACTTCCGTCTCCATCAATAGTTTTTTTGGCATCAACCCCCTGCCAAAGCTGAACAAGGATAAACAAGATCAATATTCCGGAAACCAGTAATGTTCTCATAATAATATTTCAGGCAGCGAAATTAAGGAAAACCCCTGCAATAGCCTCTTAAGATTTCAATTAAAGCAGAGGCGGTTGACGTTCAAATCCCGACTCAAGCGAAATAAAGGTCTCTGTAAAAGTAATTTCCGGAACGGATTGAATTTTCTCGACAATGATACGTTTGAGGTGCTCATTACTTTGAGTATAAACTTTTGCCAGCAGCGAATACTTACCACTGATATGATGACACTCCACAATTTCAGGGATTTGCTGGATTTTCTCAAAAACCGCATCATGCGTGCTGGTTGCCACCAAATTAACCTGAATACCAATAAAAGCGCAGGTATTAAATCCTAAAGCCTTAGGCGAAAGATTGAATTGTGACCCGGAGATTACTCCAGCCTCCGTCATACGGGCTATTCGCTGATGTACGGCAGCACCTGAAACCTTACATTTTCGGGCAACTTCAAGAAAAGGAAGCCGTGCATTTTTTGTTAAAAGTGCAAGGATTCTTTTATCCAAAATATCAAGTTGAAACTTCATGAATGAATTTAGATTAAAATATTTACAATATTATGATATAATACAGTTTTAAATTACAAATTTAAAGTAATATTCAGCTTTTGCAAACTGTTTATTACTTTAATTGCTAAACTGCTTACTTTATGATATTTTTGTAACAATAACTAAAAACTTAAACGCAATGAAATTTGATCCGGCAACAAACATTCAAGATTTAAAACAGTTCGGCGAATATGGAGACGTAAATCCGTCTATTACAGACTCTGCCACATACACCTTTATGCAAGCCAAAACCATGACCGACACCTTTCATGGTGAAGCTGAAGGCTGCTTTCTTTATTCCCGACACTGGAATCCCAGCAACAAATACCTGGCCGATGCACTTGCTGCAATGGAAGGCACCGAGGCAGGCTGGGTAACTGCTTCCGGAATGGGAGCTATCACAACGGCAATTCTCGGAATCTGCAAATCAGGAGATCATATCATCTCGAGTATGACTACTTATGGCGGCACCTTCGCCTTTATGCAAAACTGGCTTCCACGCTACAATATCGAAGTTACATTTTTAGATATTACCGATCTCGAGGCCGTAAAAAATGCCGTGAAGCCTAATACCAAGATGATCTACACGGAGACTATGACCAATCCGTTGCTTCAGATAAGCGATTTACCAGAATTATCTAAAATTTCAAAAGCAAACAAGCTACAACTTGTTGTTGACAATACTTTTACTCCCATGATGGTTGCGCCAGCCAAATGGGGTGCTGATGTGGTTGTTTACAGCCTCACCAAATTTATCAACGGCAAAAATGATTGTGTTGCCGGTGCAATATGTGCTTCAAATGATTTTATCAATTCGCTGATTGATGTAAATGATGGCACAGCAATGCTGCTCGGCCCTGTGTTGGATCCGTTGCGCAGTTCGAGCATCCTCAAAAACCTGCACACGCTTCACATACGAATGAAACAACACAGTTACAACGCGATGTACCTGGCAGAAAAATTTAAGGCCTACGGATTAAAATTCCGTTATCCGGGGATGACAGAAGATCCCGGCCACGAAATGCTGAAAAAAATTATGCATCCTGATTTCGGATTTGGCGGAATGATTGCCATCGACATGGAAACTGTTGACAGAGCCAACAAACTGATGGAATTGATGGAATTAGAAGATGTTGGATATTTGGCAGTTAGTTTAGGCTACTTTAAAACACTTTTTAGCAATAGCGGTAAAAGCACCTCATCAGAAGTACCAGAAGAAATTCAGAAAAAGATGGGGCTTTCAGAAGGATTGGTTCGTTTTAGTGTTGGTCTCGATCACGATATCGAAAGAAGCTGGCAAAAAATCAGGAAATCGCTTGAAGCCTTATAAGCTCTTGCTTAATTACTAATCGTTATAAACTTAAATGACCAGCCCGTGAAGGCTGGTCATTTTTATAATAGTCAAACCCAATAAATGACTATTGTTCGATATAATCTTCAATTGGAGCGCAAGTGCAAACCAGATTGCGATCGCCATAAGCATCGTCAATGCGTGTAACAGGCGGGAAGTACTTATCAACGAGGTCTGATTTCATTGGAAAAGCAGCTTGCTCTCGTGAATAGGGGAAATTCCATTCCGAGCTGATCAGCATCTGAGCTGTATGGGGAGCATGTGAAATCAGGTTATTGCCTTTTTCAGCATCTCCTGATTCTACCTGCCTGATTTCTTCGCGAATGGCGGCCATTGCTTCCACAAAACGATCGAGCTCAGCAAGCGGCTCACTTTCAGTGGGTTCCACCATTAAGGTTCCATGAACCGGAAAAGCTACTGTTGGGGCATGAAAACCATAATCCATCAATCGCTTGGCTACATCAACCGCTGTGATATCAGCCGTTTTGCTAAATTTATTCAAATCCAGAATCATTTCATGGGCAACGCGTCCATTCGTTCCGGTATATAAAATCGGGAAGTGATTCTCAAGCTTCACTTTCAGGTAGT
This sequence comes from Bacteroidales bacterium, assembly GCA_018399335.1. Taxonomy (GTDB): domain Bacteria; phylum Bacteroidota; class Bacteroidia; order Bacteroidales; family F082; genus UBA5536. The sequence continues at coordinate 8,089 of JAGYNM010000074.1, forward strand.
TAGCGCTTAAAATCGCTATCTCTGTTGATTTTTTAAGTCCCTCAGCTCCCAGCATTTTAATATATCCATAAGAAATTGGCAAGATAAATGCACTTCCAAATGGCGCTGCAGAAACTGCTGAAATAGCTTTTTCTCCACCAGTTTTCACAATTGAATGTCCTGGCAAAAAAGGCACCAAATGTTCTGCCACACCGATAGGACCAACACCAGGGCCTCCTCCACCATGCGGAATAGCAAATGTTTTATGCAAATTCAAATGACAAACATCAGCTCCGATAAAACCAGGGCTCGTCAAACCAACCTGTGCGTTCATATTTGCACCATCCATATAAACCTGTCCGCCATTATCGTGGATAATGCTCATGATTTCACGAATAGCCGTTTCGAAAACGCCATGCGTAGATGGATAGGTAATCATTGCTGCTGCAAGATTATCCTTATTGGCTTCGGCTTTTTCGCGCAGATCATCTACATCAATATTGCCTTTTTCGTCACATTTCACAACAACCACTTTCATGCCTGCCATCACTGCGCTGGCTGGATTGGTGCCATGAGCCGAAGAAGGAATGAGACAAATATTGCGGTGACTTTCGCCCAAAGATTCCAAATAAGCACGAATGACGAGCAATCCAGTATACTCGCCGCTGGCACCGGAATTTGGTTGAAAAGAAACAGCACTAAAACCTGTAATATCAGAAAGATCTCTTTCCAGGCTTTCAATCAATTCATAGTATCCACCAGCCTGTTCTTTTGGAACGAAGGGATGCAAATTGGCAAACTCAGGCCAGCTTAGCGAAAACAATTCTGCAGCTGCGTTCAGCTTCATGGTGCACGATCCCAGTGGAATCATAGTCCGGTTAAGCGCTAAATCTCTGTTTTCAAGCTTTTTGAGGTATCGCATCATATCTGTTTCTGAATGATAGCGATTGAAAACTTCATGTGTCATGAAATCGGAAGTACGAACCAGAGATTCAGGTAAAGCCGAAAACGTGCTGCAAACCTCAGGCTCACAAACATACGATTCGTGATTCTTGTCAAGAGCAGTAGCCAAGATATATAAGATGCTGTTAACATCTTCCAGGCTAGTGGTTTCATCAAGACTTATACTAAAGGTTTTCTCGCTAATCCACCTAAAATTGAACTGATTTTCTTCGGCAATTGCTTTAAGCTTGGAAGTAGAATATCCATCAGGAAGCTCAAACATCAATGTATCAAAGAAGTAATTATTAAACTGAATTACGCCTAATTTCCGTGTTTCCTGATTAAGGACATTGGTTAGAATATGAATATGCTTTGCAATTTCTTTCAATCGCTCCGGACCATGATAAATAGCATAAAAAGCTGCCATTGAGGCTAATAATGCCTGGGCTGTACAAATATTTGAAGTAGCACGCTCACGTTTTATATGCTGCTCCCGCGTTTGCAGAGCCATACGCAACGCAGGATTTCCATTAGTATCTTTTGAAAGTCCGATGATTCTACCGGGAATATTTCTTTTGTAGGCTTCCGTGGTGGCAAAATAACCGGCATGCGGTCCGCCGAATCCCATCGGAATTCCAAATCGTTGTGAAGAACCAACAACAGCATCAGCTCCCCATTCTCCGGGAGGACTTAGTAAAACCAAACTAAGCAAATCGGCAGCCACAACAACCTGAATTCCTTTGGTTTTATAGGAACTGATTAACTCACGGAAATCATCAATATTACCAAATTGATCAGGATATTGTAACAAAACCCCAAAGTATTGTTCGTCTAAATTATCCGATTCAAAATCGCCTTCGACTACCTCAATACCCATCGGCAAAGCACGTGTTTTGATCACATCAAGTGTGTGCGGAAATACCCCTTTATCAACGAAAAACTTAACTACCTCAGCTTTTTGTTGTGCCCGGCTCCTGCCAGCAAAAAACATCAACATGGCTTCGGCAGCTGCAGTGGCTTCATCAAGTAATGAAGCATTGGCAATTGGCAAGCCTGTGAGATCGGCAATCATGGTTTGGAAATTCAGTAATGCCTCCAGTCTTCCCTGCGAAATCTCAGCCTGATAAGGTGTATAAGCTGTGTACCAGCCAGGATTTTCAAGCACATTTCTGGTAATCACAGCCGGAGTGATGGTATTATAATAACCCATCCCAATATAAGACTTAAATAGTTTATTCTTGGAAGCCAGTGCCTTGAGGTGGTTTAAATACTCAAACTCATTCATCCCGTCACCGGTTTTTAGAGTTTCCCGGTTATATATATCTGCTGGAATTACTTCTTCGATAAGTTGATCAACAGATGCCACACCAATAGTTTGAAGCATTTGTTCGATATCACTTTTTGTTGGACCCAAATGGCGCTGAACAAAGTTGTTACTGATCATAAATGTACACGTTAAAAGATTGAAAAAATCAATTTGGTAACATCCTGCCTAAAGCATGATTTCAAGCGGCAAAGTTAGAAATTGTTTCCCTCAAATCAATGATTTTTGGCTAAATATTGTTAACTAATTAACAAATAAACTAAGAGCTGGTTCACCAGAGCAATAAAAATTTTATGTTCCATATTTTCAATTACTTAAAAAGAAAAAGAGAAGCAATTGCCTCTCTCTTTCACATTGTGCGCAATAAAAAAATCTTAGTTATTCCAGTCGAACCAGGAAGCTAAAAATGATTGTTCATTCTCTTCAGTCT
>JAGYNM010000075.1 GCA_018399335.1 Bacteroidales bacterium
TAAACTGTTGAGGACGCTCCAGCCGTAAGTGAGTAGGCGGCCACGATTATCAGCCAGCATAAGACTATGATTATCATCAAAATAGAGTAGTTCGTAATAGCGATTTTGGAAAATAACGCGAGGCTCACCCAATGGTTTTATAGCTTCCACAGTCTTAGGCAGGTAATCCGGAAGGTAAAAAGTTGAATGACTCAGTTTCAGATCGTCAATTGCGATAACTGCGGCTTCGGGATTCCAGAAATAGGCCCTGAGCTTTGTATGGCGCAGGATATCAGCAGGTATATCAACGCTATCGCTGACGGCATACCATTTTTCGGGTGCTGAATCTGGCCTGCGCAGGTCAAAAGCATGCCAGTAAAGCTGCTTGTCGTTACTATCTAAAAAGCTTAGGACGAGAAAGGCTTTTTTTTCCGGTTCCTGCATCCTCAGCTTTGTCTGCAAATGAAAGCGCAGGCCGGGGTAGGGCGTTTCAGCGCTGAAAGTTTTTGTTAATGCCGGGCCGAACTGTTGCGAAGCAGCCAGGCGTGCATAACGGCGACCTGAAAAGGCTGAGCTGTCGGAGACAATCTCGATATTGAACCATGCGTTTGCAAGGCTGTCATTTTCAAAATCCTGAACTTGCTGCGCGAATCCCGAAAGCGTGAAGCACAGCAAAAAAAATAAGCTTATACTGCTCAGCAGCTTATTCATAGGTGAACACTTCCACTTCGCCTTTGAGCACGCGAAGGGCGTTAACGGCATGGGCTTCGAGGTCGTTTACAGAAGGATAAAGTGCCATAGGAGCAAGCTTTCCGACGCGTTTTTTTACGTTTTCGAGGAATAGCTGGCTGTTAAATATATTTCCGGTGAGGATAATAGCATCGAGTTCGCCTTCGAGGGTGGCATAGTGCGACGCAATTTCCTTACTCACCTGATAGGCACAGGCTTCAGAGATGAAGAGCGCTTTTTCGTCGCCTTCAGCAATCATTTTGTCGATCTGTGAAATAGAGTCGGTGCCCAGGTAGGCTGAATATCCTCCTTCGGAATTGAGCATTCGGAGCACCTGTTCCTGGGTATATTCGCCGCTATAGCAAAGCCTTACGAGCTGACCCATGGGTAAAGTGCCGGTGCGTGTGATGGAGAATGGACCACCGCCGTCGAAGGCTTGATTTACGTCGACCACCTGTCCTTTGAGGTGAGCTCCGATGGAAATACCTCCCAGACCAACATGGCAAACAATCAGGTTAAGGTCTTCGTATTGCTTATTGATACTTTTGGCGTATTTGCGGGCAAAGAATTTATGGCTGAGTGCATGGAAAATTGATTTGCGCACAAAAAGCGGATGTCCGGTAACACGTGCCATATCAGATAGCTCGTCAACAACCACAGGGTCGGCCATATAGGCTTTTACGCCAATTTGTTGTGCGATCTGGTAGGCGATCAGGCCTCCAAGATTGGTTTCGTGCATGCCCATCACACCGATTTTAAGGTCGTGAATCATGCGTTCATTAATTTCGTAAACGCCAGATTTAAGTGGTTTTACCAGGCCGCTTCGTGCCATTATGATTTGTATCTTTTGCAGGTCGAAGTCGTTGCGCTCAAGTTCTTTGATGACAGCTTGAGTGCGGTAATTGGTTTGATCGGGGATGGTTTCAAAAGTGGCCAGATCTTCTTCCGCATGTTTGATAGTTTTTAGGAACATGGGTTCAGAATTACGGTAAACGGCTATGCGTGTGGCTCTTACCTCTGGATAGATGATCAGTATTTTTTTATGTAGCATGGTGGCAGAATTTTGTACCGCACAAAGTTAAAATTTATCTGGTATTGGAGTGGGTTTAAGAGTTGTTGATTTGTTTATTCGTTGATTTGTTGAGGGGTTTATGGGTTTAAGAGTTGTTGATTTGTTTATTTGTTGATTTGTTGAGGGGTTCACGGGTTTATGATTTGTTGATTTGTTGATTTGTTGATTTGTTGAGGGGTTAATGGGTTTAAGAGTTGTTGATTTGTTGATTTGTTGATTTGTTGAGGGGTTCACGGGTTTATGGGTTTAAGAGTTAATGGGTTTATGGGTTAGGAGATTTGCTCGATGATTATAGGTCTGAAGGTCGAAGGTTTGATTTGAACGTAAAAAAAACCTGCCGACACAGGGTGCGGGCAGGTTTATTATGATTTTGAAAAACTTATCCTTTACTGGATAATGAGTTTTCTTTTACTGAGTCGTATGTTTTTACCTTCGAGGATAAGCTTGATAGGTGCCGGAAGGCAAGTGGCTTAGGTTGAGCCTGAGCTGTCCGGAATCGTCATCAGGTCATTTTGGTTGTAAACAACAACACCCTGAGCATCAAAAACGCTGAGGTTGACGCGTTGCTGATCGGCTGAGGCCATTTCGATCCTGAATTGTCCGTCGCCCGGATTGGTGGAACTTTAGGCGATGGCATCTCTTTCATTGATACCTGTGCAGTTGATAAATTCGATCAGCACCCTTCTTCTCGGAACGGCTCATGCAACTTGTTCGGGCTGACCAGTTCTACCCAGAAGCTTCTTTAAAGACCACAGCCAAAAAGCCAGCGGTGTCAGCCACAATGGTTTTTGTAGTGGCGCTATTCGACCAATTGTAAGCATAGCCTTCAATTCCGGCATCGAGGGTGAATTGCTCTCCCCACAGCACTCGATTACGCCCACCGGCAACAGGAGGTAATTCGTTGACGGTAACAGTTGTTGTATCGCTATTCACACATCCCAATTCTGAAGTGAGCTGCACCCAGATTTGATGCAAGTCTTTCCAGCCCCGAGCGATTCTCCGCTGAGGTCGATAGTTGCACTCGTTTCCTCCTGTTCAGAACGTGCTAAAAGAGGCTCCTTCAAGTGGCGTCCAGCGAAAGATTGTTAGCACAAAGCTGATGGCTTTCGCCTAATTCCACTGCTGGAATTTCACCAAAGGTGACCATCACAGACAGCGTTTTCACAGCCGTTTTCGTTGATTACGTTTTACCCAGATCAGCGTGCCAAAGCCCAGCGTTTCTGCCGAAACAGTGATGGTATCGGCTGTTTCGCCGGTTGACCATTCAAAAGATTCGCCATCGGTATTGGCTGCAAGCTGAATTGTTGGTGTTTCCGCAGTGGCTTCTGATCTTCGCCCAAGTTGGGTTGTGGCAGCAAAACAGTTACTGTGACTCTCACCTAGAATGGTATCATTTCTCGAACGTTGCCAGCAAAAGGCAGGTAAGTGGTAGTGCTGCTGTTGGGCTGTCTCCAGCTTTGTGTTTCGCCATAATTTCACCATCCATGTCGGTCCAGAAATAGCCAAAGTTCGCCGCCTTGTCCGGTGGCTTCTCGCACAACAAAGATTGCTCGCCTTCGCAAAGCTCTTGTCGGTCGGCCTGTGCAGCGATCATAAGACGGGCCACTTTAAGGTGAACAGGAACTTGAACAACAGGTTATCGGGGTCGTTATTTGTATTTTGAGGTTGGCATAATAATCGCCAAGTTCCACATCCTGAGCATTGAAACCAACTGTGATAGACTGTTGCCCTGGAGGAATCAGGCCGTTATTAGGCCCATAGCTTAGCCGCCAGCCACTACATTGAGGGTGTAATCTCTCCACTCTCCGTAGGTGGTACTGCCACAAGGACTAACTTGTATAGTAATCCGGACGCGCATACGGGTTTCGCCGGAAGGTGTACCAATCGAGGCTCAATCATAGCGGTATAGGGGCCATCACCGAGTGCCGGAAACCATTACAGGTCTTCATCATCAAATACGCCATTCTGATCCCAGTCGATCCAAACGCCACACTGATCGCTGCCATGGATTACCGTTGGTAACACACAGTGGGGCAAAACAGGTTCGCCAGTGCGGACTTCAGTAGCCATATCGGTATAATCGGAATACCCATCTCGCCCTTAAAGTATGGATGCCACCCATTTCAACCTGAGAGATGTATTCGTTTGCTGCCGCCTGATGCCTCACAATAATCGTTTATTTCGCGGCAGGTCGATTTACTGAGATGCTATACATCATAGAATGAGCTGACCAGTTGGATTAGATTACCACCCACAGCCGGGCCGTTTTAGCCGTAGATCTGATAGAGGCTGGCTGGTTCAACGGGCGTATTCAGTGCGCCCCCATTGAACGCTGGCATCGGGCAAGCACCGCTTTCGCCATCGTCTTCGTAAGCCGCTGTGATGCTGTAGGTAAATACGCCATAGTCGGGCAGCTGGTCGCCGTAAGTTTGTTCTTCGGTGGTGCCGATGAGTTCGTTATCGGTAAATATTAAAAATGCAGGAAGCTGCGCGTCTTCATATTCCCATGAAAGTTCGGTGATACCAGTTTCGAAAGGCACTTCGGCCACGAGATCAAACGGACGGCTGAGGGCGTTGGTTTCGTAGGGAGAGGTAAAGGTCATCATATAACCCAGGCGGTTGTCGCCCCAAACGGATAAACCTTGCCACCGCAGAGAGTGAAATACTAGAGGTAGTCGCCCATATAACCACCCGCCAGTCCTGGAATGGGAGAAGGTGTGAAGGCTACGCATCGGATACTTTGAAGTCTCTCCCAGGTTTCGCCGGCATCGAAGCTATTGGCAGAAAACCTCACACTGGTTACTGTTTGCCATCACGGTCGCCATAGAATACCACGCTGAGGATTCCATTTTCTGGATCGCAGGTAACCAGGGAAGTAATGCTCTTTATCTTCTCCATAAGGATTTTGATTCATTAATGGCTAGATCTGTCCGTGTTTCTCCCTGGATCGGTAGATTTGATCATATACACATCGATACCTCCTTCATTTTGATTTTCAATAATGCCTGGTGCCGATATTAGACCAAACAACATAGATTGTTCCGTTGAAATGGGGCCAATTCGAGATATATCAACTCGCCATCACGGGGGAAGCTGTTTACACGGTGGTTTTTACTGTTTCGGTAGTACGGATACCCCGATGTTCGATGATACGGCTGGCATCTTCCCAGGCGCTCTGCCACCATCAAAAGAGCGTGCAAACTAAGGGCACCTTCATCAGAAGGCCAAGTTGTTGTAAATAGCCCACACAGCATATACTTCTCGCCATTGGGGCTGGTATTTACGTTGACACTCTGGGTTGTGGTTGCCTGCATTGAACACCCATGGTATCGATTGAACACGCGGAGTCCAGGTATCACCGTCATCATTTGAGAGTGAAACAACGATTTCAGAATCGTAAGGGCCGCCAAAGTCGTGACCAAACATTGTAAAGATTACCTTCTGTAAGTGAGATACAGGGCTGTTATCCCACCAAAATGAAAGTTTTATCGGCTAGTGAACTCGTTGGGGGGCGATGGTGCGCGCCGTCCAGGTTTCGCCCTGGATCATCGGAGTAGGCAACGCCTTGTCCGCCAGGATTTGAATGTAGTTAACAACCAACGTCCATCGAGGTTGATGCAGTTGCGGGTCGCCGCTGTTGCTTCCGCCAGCACCCTGCACTTCGCCGAGCCAGGTTTCACCCGCATCGAAGGGAGTAGAAGTCGTTGGCACCATAAAGTGATTCAACGGGGTTTTGGGTAGAGTTGTTCGACTGCAAAACGACGTCGGGATTGTTAGGATCTTACAAAGATGGAATTCTCACCTTGGGTAGAGTTGACGTCCGTAACCGGTGGCTATCGGAAAGTAGGATTTTTTTATTTAAGAGATGTTTTTGAGGTGGAAAATGAAAGAAGGTCGAAGGTTGGAAAGTCGAAAGTCTGAAGGTCGAAGGTCAGTCTGAAGGACGAGTCAAAGAATAAATTATCAATACCACGCGAAGGGATTCGCGCGGCAGCGGTAAAGGTCGAAGGTCGGAAGGTCAGTCAAAAGTCAAAGGCTGCATGAAAGTCAGTCAGAAGGTCGAAAGTCAAAGAATAAATTATCAATACCACGCGAAGGGATTCGCGCGGCAGCGGCCATAGAAGGTCTGAAAGTCGAAGGTCTGAAGAAATGAAAAATTGTCTGAAGGTCAAGTCAGAATAAAATATGAAATACCACGCGAAGGGATTCGCGCGGCAGCGGCCATAGAAGGTCTGAAGGTCGAGTCAGAATATCAGACGAAAGGATTCGTGCGGGAGCGGCTAATAAATAAGGTGCTCTCGGCTCGCTCGATCACCATTGAAAAAGAAATAACAGATTGTTTATTCTACTGTTACGGATTTGGCGAGGTTGCGGGGCTGATCGACGTTGCAGCCACGCATTACGGCGATGTGATAGGAGAGTTTTTGCAGGGGGATGGTGGCTAATAAGGGCACGAACATCTCTTCTGTTTCGGGTATCTCAATCACGTAATCGGCCATGCCGCGCACGGTAACGTCGCCTTCGGTAACAATGGCAATCACTTTGCCTTTGCGGGCTTTCACTTCCTGAATATTGCTGACTACTTTGTCGTAGGTGCCTTTGTTGGTGGCGATAAATACGACGGGCATTTCTTCGTCGATGAGGGCGATAGGGCCGTGTTTCATCTCGGCTGCCGGATAGCCTTCGGCATGAATGTAGGAGATTTCCTTGAGTTTGAGGGCTCCTTCGAGGGCTACAGGGAAGTTGTATCCGCGGCCCAGGTAAAGGAAGTTGCGGACATCCTTAAATTTTTCGGCAATCTCGATAACTTTTTTACTGACTTCGAGGGTTTTCTGAACTTTTTCGGGGATGCGTTCCATCTCGTGCAGCAGCTGGATGAAGCGGCTTTTGGTGAGTGTGCCTTTGAGCTGTGCCATGCGCAGTGCCATCAGGGTGAGCAGTGTTACCTGTGCAGTAAAGGCCTTGGTGGAGGCTACACCAATCTCGGGGCCGGCATGGGTGTAGGAGCCAGCGTGTGTGGCGCGGGCAATAGACGAACCCACCACATTGCAGATGCCAAGGATGGTGGCACCTTTGCTTTTGGCCAGCTCGATGGCGGCCAGGGTATCGGCTGTTTCGCCTGATTGTGAGATGGCGATCACCACATCGCTTTCGTTGATGACGGGATTACGGTAACGAAATTCGGAGGCGTATTCTACTTCTACCGGAATACGGGCAATATCTTCGAAGAGGTATTCGCCTACAAGACCAGCATGCCAGGAGGTGCCACAGGCGACGATGATGATACGGCTGGCATTCAACATTTTTTGCTCGTAGTCGATGATGCCACCCAGCGAAACGCTGCCTGCTTCGGCATGAAGCCTGCCACGCATGCTATCGCGGATAGAAGAAGGCTGCTCGTAAATTTCTTTGAGCATAAAGTGCTCGAAACCGCCTTTTTCGAGGGCGCTCAGATTCATCTCGAGGGCATGGATGTAGGGTGTCTTTTCTTTATTGCGGATGGTTTTGATCTTCAGGTCGCTGCCACGTTCGATCAGGGCGATTTCTTCGTCGTCGAGGTAAACCACATTTTTGGTGTGTTCTATAATAGGTGTAGCATCGGAGGCCACATAATAGTCGTCTTTGCCGATTCCAATCACCAGCGGGCTTCCTTTGCGGGCGGCGATAAGGCTGTTGTGGTCGTTGGCGTCTATCACCACGATGGCGTAGGCTCCGATTACCTGATTGAGAGCGATACGCACTGCCTCGAAGAGGGAAACGTTTTCGTTTATTTTGATATCTTCGATGAGGTTGGTGAGCACTTCGGTATCGGTGTGCGATTCAAATTTATATCCTCTCGTTTCAAGTTCCTGCCTGAGCGGAGCATAATTTTCGATGATACCATTGTGGATCAGGGCAATATTTTTGGATTGTGAATAATGCGGGTGTGCATTGGCATTGTTGGGTTCACCATGTGTTGCCCATCGTGTATGGGCTATACCAATAGTTCCGCTGATGTCTACATCACGCACAAATTCTTCGAGGTCGGCAACTTTGCCTTTTGTTTTGTAAACGTTGAGTTTACTATTGAGCAGTGCCACTCCGGCGCTGTCGTATCCACGGTATTCCAGTCTTCTGAGGCCATTGATCAGGATTGGGTAGGCTTGTTTGGGACCCAGGTAGGCAACAATTCCACACATAGTTATAATGTTTTATGTCGATGGTTGGTAAAAGTGATAATCACTTAAGTATAAATTAAGGTTCCATAGAAACCGATGCAAATGTAAAATGCCTTTGGCTGATGTCCAAATTTATCTGTAATTATTCCTCCACAATGGAGTATATCAGCTGTAATTTCAAGGGGTTAAGCGTATCAGCTTCCGGCCGGGTTCCGTTAAAAACCCATCGGTCGGCTTTGGAGGAGCCGCTTAGGACAAAGAAGTAGAGACCGTAGTTGTCAGTTTGGTCGGGGTTGAGCAGGAGGTCTTGCACATATCGTGTGATGCGAAACTCATAGCCATTTACGGAAGGTTTGTACAGCCCTCCGAAATATGAATCTCCTTCGAGCTGATCGGGCAGCACGGTATAAGTGCCGTCACCTTTATCTTTTACCAAAACCATTTGTGAAGGCGCTGTGAGTATGGTGTCTTCGGTGCTGCGAAACAGGATTTTAGCTTCGTTGATAACGACATTTTTGCCATCAGCAGCCATTTTGCTCAGGTGAGGGAAGCGCAGCTTGGTTTTAACGCCTGCCATGGCCTGTGTATAGAGTTTCTGTGATCCTAAAGCAGTATCTCCGTTGAGCACCTGATTTTGAAAGTCAGGATTAGCATCGGCATAGTTGTTATGGTCGAAGTAGTTGTAGCGAGCCTCGGAAGTGGTGATAAAGAACTCATAACGCAGGGAGTCGTCGGTATCGTTGCTGTAATAAATGGTGAGGCGCGAGAGGTTTGAATTGAGGTTGTAGTAAATGATTGCCCCATCACTGCTTACGGCTTCGGCCATAACGAAGAGGCCTTTGAAGTACTCCTTAAAATTCTCAGTAGATTCCAGATCTGTTTCGGAGGCATTGAGGATTTTGTCGCCTAAGGCCGGACTGATATCACTGAGGCGCACGCGCATAGCCGGCGAAAGGGTGTCTTCCTGCCAGACGAAAGGGGTGCGGGGTGTCGGAACGAAGCTATGATTGGCCAGATCGACGTCTGTGATATTTCGCACATTTGAGGAATAGTAGGCCGAATCATAATAGATATCGTCGAGCAGTTCGTACACACGCATGGTTTGTGTGGTATTGGTGTCGCCGTAATAGCCTTCGTAGGCTATTTGCAGCACCAGAGAATCGAGCTGAGGGTTGACGCCAAAATTGTGACCGTTGGTTGAGAGCCTCGTCTGGGTATAGAATCCGGCTCTGGTAGTTCCAAATACCGGATCTTTGAGGCTTCCGAAGAGGTTACGTGCAGGCTCGTCGGTGCGGATGGTATCGACGCGTTCGCTGTAGGCCACTATAGTAGTGGTATCAGTATGCAGCAGCTGAATCAGGTTTTGATCAGGTTGCAGGTTATCGCCAATACGTTCGGGTTTTTTGCTGCAAGCAGTTGCAAAGAGCACCAGCAATGCCAGTGGCAGCAGCCGGTGCAATAATAAGGATGGAATGTGTTTCAAGTTTTTTATCCTTTTACTTAATTCGACCAAGGGTTATTTTTCGAGCAGGCTATCGTAGAAGGTGTTGTAGGCGTCCACATAGGTTTCCTCGCTCTGGAAAGGCAGCACGGGTTTATTGAGTGTACTGATATAAGCTTCCAGTTCGGGATTGATTTTCTCACTGCCTATAATCACGGCATCGGCATAGTCGATAGCAGCTTTGGTAAGGCTAACGTAGTTTACGTCTTTATAGTATTTGAGGTCTTTGGCAGTGATTCCGGGCAGTTTGATTTTTTTATCAAATTCTTTGCGGAAGCTTTCGCTGAAGTCGTCGTCGTAAACGGAGTATACAACTTTGGAATCGGAGAAGAGCGGGTTATCCTTGTAAGCGCGTTTCACATAGAGTGGCACGAGGGCTGAAATCCAGCCGTGGCAGTGGACGATATCGGGCCCCCAGCCGAGTTTTTTCACTGTTTCGAGTACGCCACGTGAGAAAAATACGGAGCGTTCGTCGTTGTCGGGGTAAAACTTATTGGCTTTATCGCGGATGGTAAATTTGCGGTGAAAGAAGTCTTCGTTATCAATGAAATAGATTTGCATCCGTGCCTGTTGGATGGAGGCCACTTTGATGATCAGCGGGTGATCGGTGTCGTTGATGATAAGGTTCATACCTGAAAGGCGGATCACTTCGTGGAGTTGGTTTCTCCTTTCGTTGATATTGCCGAAGCGCGGCATGAAGGTGCGAATTTCTTTACCTTTTTCCTGAATTCCCTGGGGCAGATAGCGACCGATTCTGCTCATGGGGGTTTCTTTGAGATACGGCATAATGGCCTGTTCTACAAAAAGAACCCTTGCTTTTTCCATTTTTTAGAGATTTGATGAACGTATTCGAAAAAAATATGTGCAAAGGTAATAAAAATTGTGGGGATTAGCAATTTGGGAGTTTGTGGGTTGATGGGTTATTGTTTTCCTGCGCACCCCAGACCCCTATAAGGGGCTTGGCCATCGCGCATGACGGGTTT
>JAGYNM010000076.1 GCA_018399335.1 Bacteroidales bacterium
CTTCGGGAATATCCGTCCATCCTGAACCATCGGTATTGATCATCGCTAAATGATCATCAGCATTGAAGCCGGCCTGAAAGTAAATTTTTTCTCCTGAGGGATGAAACCTTGGAGCAGAGTTCCAAAAAGCCCCACTCATTGTAGTCAATTGAACCCCATTGGACCCGTCTGTATCCATTAGAAAAATTTCAGGATAATAATCTGCATCCCAGGCCGAAAAAAGAATTTGCTCGCCATCAGGCGAATAGCTGGGATAGCCATCATACTTGGAATTGTTTGTGAGGCGTGTGATCTCACTTCCATCATTGTTCATCACATAAATATCTGCCAATGCGCCATAATCGCCGTGCTGAAATAAGACTTTGCTCCCATCCGGGCTCACAGACGGATAAAGCTCGTTGCCAGTGAAGTTTGTCAGGTGAAGCAAATTGGACCCATCAATGTTGCAACGGTAAATATCCCACCCCTCACCTTGTCGATCGGATGAAAAATAGAGGTAATTGCCGTCGGGAGATACAACTGCCCAATAATTATGGCAGTCTTGAGCATGCATATTAAATGCAGCCAATGATAGCAAAATTGCTAAGGTAAAAATCTGTTTCATGATGCTTTTTTTATTTGGTTTTTAGATACTTAGGGCCTACTAAATTACAGCTATTTGCAAAAAAAGTCAATAGCTAATTTCAAAAATATTCAGGCAAATATCATCCGGTCCAAGCCATGCTTGTTAGCCGATAACAAAGCAATTAAAACAACGACAACTTTGAAGAGGCTTTTGGCTGTTGGCTTTTGGCTGTTGGCTCGTTAAGCCTTAATTAACAGTGTTTTAGCTTTGTTTAACCAATATATAACAAAGATAGCTATTACAACAACGACAACCCTACTTATACATACTGTTCCTTCATCAGCCTCGCGACGCTTTCGTCAAAAAGTTCTCTTTTTTGGATGATGTTGAAGGTTTCCAGTAAATCGGGCACGCGCACACGCTGTTTCATCTCATCATGCAGGTCTTCTACAATCTGTCCGCGATGCATCATCACGATACGATCGGGCAGATCTACAGCCTGTTGCATGGAGTGTGTCACCATTAAAGCGGTGAGATTTTCGCGCTCGATAATGATCTTTGTGAGCTCAGCAACCTTGGCAGCGCTTTTCGGATCAAGGGCAGCCGTATGTTCATCCAGCAGCAGGAGTTTTGGTTTCAGCCAGGTGGCCATCAGCAAGGTCAAAGCTTGCCGTTGCCCGCCCGAAAGGGTTCCAATAGGATTGTCGAGACGGTCTTCGAGACCCATTTTGAGCATTTGAACCTTCTCGGCAATGGCCTCCTTAATGCTTTTATGCACGGCAATTTTCAGTGGACGCGACTGTCCCCGACGCATTGCCATCACAATGTTTTCGGCAATGGTCATGTCGGCAGCTGAGCCGGCAAAAGGATTCTGAAAAACCCTTCCGATCATCCTGGCTCTTTTAAATTCGGGCCAGCGACTGATTTCCGTGCCATCGATTTTGATGGAACCCTCATCGGGAATAAAAGTGCCAGCAATGGCATTCAGCAGGGTGCTCTTGCCTGATCCGTTGGTGCCAATGATAGCCGTAAAACTGCCTTCTTTGATTTGAAGGCTTACATTGCGCAAGGCTTGCACCTCATTGATAGTTCCCGGGAAAAAAGTTTTACTGATGTTATTGATTGTTAGCATGGCTTCTCACTTTTTGTAAACGTTTCCCTAAGTTTTTAAACATGGATGGTGCAACCAGCGCCAGAAACACAAAGACTGCCGTTACAAGCTTCAGGTCGTTTGGATTTAATCCCCAGCGTAAGGCGATGGCAATCAGCAACCTGAAAAGTATCGTTCCAAGAATGGCTCCTGTTATCGTCATCCCGATACTCGATTTGCCTACCAGCGCCTCACCAATGATAATGCTTGCCAAACCCCATACCATCATCCCGATGCCCATCTGAACATCTGCAAATCCTTGATATTGTGCCAAAATCGCTCCCGAAAGGGCGACAAGTCCGTTTGAAAGTGCCAAACTGAAAACCACCATGGTATTGTTGTTAACGCCCTGTGCCCTCACCATCTGCGGATTGTTTCCGGTGGCACGCAATACCGTTCCGAAATGGGTTTTCAGGAAATAATTCAGCACGATAGCCAACAGCACACTTAGCACCAGACTGCTAATCAGCGCCCCGAGATCAGCCACAGGCACATCCCATCCAAACACATTCATTTTGTCGGCTCCTCCCGAAACAGTGGTTAGCAGCTGCTCGGCCTGACTCGAAACCGAACCGGTATCGAGCAACGGAATATTGCTGCGCCCCATGATACGCAGGTTGATCGAATAAAGTGCTGTCATCATCAGGATTCCGGCCAATATCTCCTGAATTTTAAATTTGGTATGCAGCACACCTGTTATTGCTCCGGCCAGCGAACCGGCAAAAAATGCCATCAATGTGGCCAGCCAGGGATTCCAGCCTGTGGCGATGAGCACAGCTGTGAGTGATGCCCCCAGCGTAATGGAGCCGTCCACTGTGATATCGGTAAATTTGATCATCTTAAAGCTGATCAGCATTCCCAGCGACAAAAGCGAGAGAATGAGTCCTATCGTAAAAGCGCCAATAACTAGATTCATGATATTACCTCCCGTAATTTTATGGGTGAGAACCAACATGCCCCGCGCACAAAGCCTGATTCGCCAAGCCCGCCTGCCGCACGGTTATCATCAATCAGATGCAAAAGCGCCTGTGGAGGCGGGCCATTCAAAAACTTCATAACACTTTGCTTCAATTCGATAACGCCATTTTGAAGGGGTTGATACGGAAATACAGCTCCGTGAAAATGCCCTTTAAGTCCTTCGGAAGAAGGCAATGGATGTAAAAGAGAAGTGATGGGGTTTTCATCTTCCTTGCTCACTACACCAAAGACAAGCACCTGCTTGGCAGCAAAAACCCTTTCGCCACTAAAAGCAAGCCATTCCCTGATCTGTGGAAACTCAGGCCATTCGTTTTCGTTGAGATTGCCCGGGCTATTGATGAGCTGCGCTCCAACAAGACCGTCTGTTTCGGCAAGAATTAAAAGAGCCGCCGTTGAAGCACCACTCAGCTGCAGCGCCTCATGGGCCAGTTCCGAAAGACCAACTTTTGTCGCGCCTTCGGGTGGGTTAAAACGTATCAGCCCACGCATTGCGCCTGCAAAAGCAAGCGCTTGCAAAACATTCAGCTCCGGCACAAAATCCCCTTCCGAAAGCAGGAAATCAGGCTTTGATTTTAGCTCTGGCGGTTGAAAGATCACCTGACCGCCAACCACCAAAAACTCACCTGCCGAGCCAAAAGTGTCTGCTGTTTGGTCATCCGGACTGCCAATACCCAATGCAAAAGACGCAGCATCAAAACGAATCCTGTCAACTGATTGCTCATTTAGTTTTTCCGGAAATTTCCAATTGGCCGCCGATGTCAGCTCAAGAGCACTGTCAGCCTGTATTTCATAATAGGTCAGGTGAGGCTTTTGAGGCCTTTCGGATGCAACTCCGGCAAGCTCCGATTCGGGCAAAGTCTCAAGCAGCCAGCTTTTGAAACCAGTCATTTCAATCGTCTTTGCAACAAATTCAGTTGCCTGAAAAATCCCAAAGCTGCCTTTTACTTTCTGCAGCTCCTTGGCGATGCGCACCAACGACCGAATACCCGCCGAACTCAGAAACTCCATTTCAGCCGCATCCACAATCAGATAGTGTTTGCCCTGCCGGATTAAATCCAAAAAGTAGTCGTTGAAATATTCAGACCAATTTGCATCCAGCCTTCCTTTCGACTTGATGATTAAATATTTTCCAGAAATCTTTTCGTTTAATTGCATCTGTCTTAGTTTTGGTTGTTATTCGAAACGAAGTGCTTTATTCCACATTTCTTGAGAAATATTGAGCTGATATTGACGGGCCAGTGCCGGATTGATGATGAGCTTCTCTGATTTGGTATTATTAAATGGAATAGCCGATGGAGAAATTCCCTGCAGTACCTGTATCACTTTTTCGGCAGCTTCGAGACCGGCATCATAATAATCGCGCGCCAGGCATAAGGTTCCTCCATCGCGCATCTGATCGCTGTCGAAAACAAATACCGGCATATTATTCTCAGCAGCTTTGCGTGCAATAAGCGCAAAACCCGGCCTGGTAAGGTTGTCAACCACCTGACAAACAAGCTGAATATCCTTTCGGCTCAATTCGGCTGCGGCCTGAGGAATATCAGCACTGGAGGTAACGGGTACTGTAACCAGCGTGATACCCTGTTGAGCAAGAGCTTCCTCGAACCAGCCTTTGTAAAGCACACTATTGATTTCGGCCGGGGTAAATAAAGTGCCGACCGCTTTGGTTTGGGGCATAGTTTCTTTGATAATCCTTGCCATTCCCTCAAAAGGCGATCGCGTGGTGATACCGGTAACAAAAGGCAGGTGATCGGTTTCGCTCTTTCCGGCACCGGCCTTTACAGCATCGCCTACCCCAGTGAAAACAATCCTGGTAGCATCGCCAACCTGCCTCAAAGCAGCCTGCAACGAAGGCGTGGAAATCACCATCAACAGATCAGGTTTTTCTGATTTTACACTCGTCATAATACCAGAAAGTGTTGACATATCTCCCTGAGCATTATATACTTTCAAATGATAATCCTTGTCTTTTAACAGGCCAGCATTTTCGATGCCATCGATCAGTCCTTCGTGACAGCGCTCAGCAAATTCGGTATCGCTGTAATGTACCAGACTCAAACGAAAAGGCTCTGCGGTTTTGGTAACACTTTTCAGATTTTTGGGTTCGATGCGTTGTTTTACGGCTGTTTCAGTATATCCCAAATCAGCAGGACTCATACCTGCGAGCACTTTAACAGCCATCTTTCCGGATTGCTTGCCCCACTCAAAAAAACTATCACCATAAGCCCCGGTAGCTCCTCTTGGAACCAGGGCAGGTTCAGTAGTAAAGATAGGAATCCCGGCACCTGAGGCAACCCTATGAATGGAAGAAAAACCTGTAGAAGCCAAATTATCAGCCGAAAGGATGATCGCGTCAGCCCCTCGCTGAACGACGGATTGTGTGGCCATTGGTAAATCAGAAACTGCCGATGCTGTAGCTTCCTCCACTTTAATATTGTATTTTTCGCCTGCAGTACGCAGCTTCTCAACCGAAAGCACGGCATTGGTCTGGGCAGCATCATAAATAATCCCAACAGCTTTTAGCTTAGGATCATATTGCATGGCCATCTGCAGCACTTCTTCAACAGGAGGATTATCATGCACCCCGCAAATATTTGACGGTGGGTTGTTCTCAAGCAGCTTCAGTTTCACGGGGTCAGAGGCTACCGTAAACACAACCGGAATCTCCTTTATTCTCTTGAAAGCAGCCATCATAGCCGGAGTAGTAATGGTGACAACCAAATCGGGTTTTTCGCGCATCACTACATCCATAATGGAAGTAAGCTGAGCTATCTCGCCCTGGGCGCTGTAGTTCTTCAGTACAAAATCTGTTTTTTCAATTAACCCGCTCTCCTGCAAACCTTCCAGCACACCCTTGGCAGCCTGCTCCAGTGTTGGATTCTCGAGCAGCGTGATCATTGCTATCTGCGCTGGACGATCGTATTTCGTATGCAGGTTCCTGAACAAAGTGGCTTCGATAAGATCAGTTTTGGAAGGCAACTGTCCGGAAGCAAAATCTATCACAACTTGTTTTGCTTCACCTTCATTTCCCTGCTTTTCGAGCCGTGCCAGCACTTCCTCGCTCATCTGCCATTTTATACCAAGCGACTCGAACACCTCCTGATTGAATCCCAACTTCTCAGGGACAACATTTTCGATAGCAATTTGCGATGGATGTTTGCCCTGCAAAATACTGATTGCCATATCGGCCGTGAGCTCTCCTACTGTGAAATAGTTGGCTCCCAAACCAAACAAGGCGCCCGCTTTACTGTCGATCGGATCGTTTGTAAAGACCGGAATACCAGCTTTTTTTGCCTGATTCACAATCATATTCATCGAAGCAGTGGCAACGGTATCACCTCCCACCCAAATCGCTTCAACGCCTTTGGACAGCAAGGAGTTAAGCGCATCAGAAACTTCTGAAGTATTTGTTGCAATGGCTTCAACTAAAGTGATGCCCAGTTCGTCGCAGATACGGCGCGCTTCAAGGGTGCAGGCCTCAGAACATTGTTCGCCGGGATTCCAGACTACTCCAACTTTTTTTATGCCAGGATGAAGCGAGTTCAACAGCCTGAAAGCTGCCGTCACAGGCTGAAAGCTTCCAATGCCAGCCATATAGGGCGGATGATCACCGGGTTTTGGGCCGGTAATTCCTGTTCCGGTTCCATAAGGATCGGTAACAGCTCCGAAAACATGAATTTTTTTGGCGTTTTGATTTGCATTAGCAAAAGTTTGTAAGGCCAGTGTGCTCGAGGTGATAACGATATCCGATGGGCCATTGGCGATGTCTTTGGCAATGGTATTGGCCATGGGCAAATCACCCTGCGGGTTGTAGAGTTTGATATTGGCATTGTTTTCGGCAACAAAACCTTTCTCATGCAGGCGGCTCATAATTCCTGCCACATGATTGTCGAGCAAAGGTGTTGATGAAATTTGCATGATGGTAATGGTCGGGAAGTTGGAAATGGTTTTCCGCTTTTCCTTTTTCTGATCCATATCCGACAGCAGCAATATGGCTGAAGCACCGATAATCAGCGCCAAAGCCAACCAGAGTTCGCGTAATGTTTTAAGCATGGTTTTTAGTGTTAAGATTACACTATTCAATATATTTTGTCATTCGCAGTATGTTTTTACCTGCGATCCTTTCGTAAGCTACTTCGTTCATGGTTTTTCGAATCAGAAAAATGCCGAGCCCGCCAACAGCGCGCTCTTCGAGGGGAAGGTTGATATCAGGATCCTCAGCTGTGGTAGGATCCCAGGGCTTACCATCATCTTCAATACGCATATCCAGCATATTATCATGAAGCGAAAAAACGATTTTGATGAGATGTACTCCTCCATCATCAAAGGCATAATTTACAATATTCGAAAAGGCCTCCTCAAGTACCAGATTCACACTCATAATCAACGCAATGGAAAGCGACCAGGAATCGGCCAGCTTTTCCAGAAAGCTGCTGAGGGTATCCAACTCCTGCATATCATTACGCAACTCGAGCGTTTCAGTTTTCGCGCTTTTGTCCATTGTAAACTACCGTTAACATGGTTATATCATCCGATTGCATATATCCATCCACATGCTGCTCGATTTCATTATTCATGATGCCAATAATTTCCCTGGTGTTTGCCTCAGCATTCCTGGCAATACATGCATGCAGCCGTTTTTCGCCATATAGTTCATGGCTGGCATTTTCTGCTTCACTCACACCATCAGTGTAAGCAAAAATTTTATCCCCTGGCTGCATAAAGGTGCTCATGCAGGCATAATCGTAATCTTCATTCAAACCCAAAGGAATGGATGTTCCCATCTCCATAAATTTTGTTTCTCCATTTTGTGCAATATAAAGTGGGGGATTGTGACCGGCATTGGTATAGAAAAGTTCACCTGTTTTTAGGTGAAGTATTCCCAGGAAGAAAGTCACAAACATGCAGGAATCATTATTGATGGCCAGCGATTCGTTCAAAATTTTCATGATGCGATCGGTGGTATTGTATTTATCGGCAATGGAACGCAGCAGCGTACGCGTAACGGCCATAAAAAGCGAAGCCGGCACGCCTTTGCCAGAAACATCGCCGATGGCAAAACAGAATTTGTCGGAATCGATCAGGAAAAAATCATAGAGGTCGCCGCCCACTTCCTTGGCTGATTTAAGCGAAGCAAAGAGGTCGACCTGTGGCAAATCAGGAAATGGCGGAAAGCTATGCGGGATCATTGACAGCTGGATTTCGCTCGCAATCCGCAGCTCGCTTTCGATTTTTTCTTTATCGGCTGTGGTTTTCTTCAGGTTTTCGATATAATGAGCCAGCTGTTCCTGCATCTGCATAAAGGCCTGCCGCAGTTCCAGCATCTCGTCTTTGGTTTTTACTTCCGGAAGCGGTGTTTCAAAATTTCCTTTGGCAATCAGGCGGGCAGCTTCGGCAAACTTAACCAGTGGCGAAGCCAGCCTGTTCACTATTTTGGTGATTAGTAAAACCAAAAGCAGCAGACCAGCTAGGAACAGCAACATTACCAATCTGTTCATTTTTGTGAGTGAAGCATACATTTCGTGCTCAGGATAAACCACAGCAATCGACCAGCGCGTAGAATTCAAATTGGTATAGTATATCCAGCGTTTTTCTTGTCCGGGGAGGTTATAGCTTCTGAAATTGCTTTCGCCCCGAAGCAATTCACGTCCAATCTGGCGCAATACCGGCATCTCCCATTCTTCCGCATTGGAAAAAATGCTTTTATTCATGATCATGCTTTTATCAGGATGCGTTACTGCCACACCGTTTCGGGTAATCATAAACGCATAACCCGTTTCGAAAATGCTAACGGAAGAAACCAGATCGGTAAGTTTATCCAGCGAAATATCAATTGTAGCAATGCCGGTAAAAACCCGCCTGCCATCGCGCCGGCTATACACCGGAACAGCATAAGTAGCCATCAAAATATTGCCTCCGCCTTCATCGTAATAAGGTTCTGACCAATACGGTTTTCGAAGCATGGCCGGAATCTGATACCAGTCCATATAGAAATATTCGTAGGTTTCGCTTCCCAAAAAAGAGGTAAAAATGCTGTCGGATCCCCGATAAGCATAAGGCATGAAATAAAGTCCTTTATGTTCAAAAAAATTGGGTTCGAAGGCCATACTTGCTCCATAGACTGAGGGGTTGTTCTTCACGATTGTCTTTAGCACCTGTGCCAGTGAATCTTCGTGAAAAATTCCCATTTCGATCGTTGCACTCAGCATTTGAGGCACTTTTTCGAGGGGTAGCAATTCCTGTTCAATGCGGGCCTCCATATTTTCGGCCAGCTGAATGGCATAAACCTTTGAGGATTCGCTGATGGTTTTGCGTGCATAGATATAATACACCGAAAGGATAAGTACAAAAAGACTTGATGTTATCAGTAATACATTGAGAATAATACGAAATGAGAGGGTGTTTCGCTTCATAGTTTTGCTAGTTTTTTCATCTCACCGGACGGAAAAATTCCTCAAAAAGTACATCTGGAGCTTCCTGATACTGACCTTTTAAAATGGTGTGCACCTGATCAAAATCTGGTTTTTCGAGCTTTGTTTGTCCGATGGGCTTTTGCAATTCAAGCACTTTATCCAGCATCCACTGCTGATGGGCCTTGTTTGACGGCACATTCGCCTGGCGCATGCGATCGATCACAATATCCAGGGCATAGTCACGATTTGCTTCAACATACTGCCAGCCTTTGATGCTTGCCTCCACAAAAGCCTGGAGGGCATCCTGTTTTTCGCTGAGGGTGTTTTGCAGCACATACAACCCATCTTCGGGTGTGTTGTAGCCGTAATCGGAAAGGAAAAAAGTACTGAGTTCGTCTTCATTCAATCCGCTGAGGTAGATCTGATTGTACTCGTTGTACCACATCACCGTCATGATATCTATGCCACCCAGCAAAAACAAATTTACGGTGGAAAGAATTGGTACCCAGCTTACATCTAGCTGATACTCGCGAATAAGCGCTTTGGGAATCTCTTCGAAACCACTGCGCCAGATCCCGATTTTTTTCCCGTTAAAATCTTTTAGGGAATTGATATTACTCGTTTTTTTGGCCACAAACATCAAAGCCGAATTGTGCGAAAACTGGGCGATATTTACCAGATCAACACCTTTGAAGCGGTTATCAAGCCCTGAAACCATAAAAAGGGAGATGATATCGGCTTGTCCGGATTGCAGAAACTGCATGGCATTAACAGAAGCCGAGGGGTGAATAATTTCAACATCCAAACCAGCCTCCTGATAAAATCCCATTTCTTCGGCAACATAATAGCCTGCAAATTGTGCCTGAGGCATCCAGTGTGGCGAAAAAACAAGCTTTTGCGGCTGCGCCTGAACGCTAAAATAAAAACTGGAAATAAGAACCAAAACCAATAAGTACGAAGTTGTTTTCATGCATTTTTCTTTGACAATAAAAATATAAAAAATACGCTTTGTGCTAACACTACCATAAAAACTAATTGTATAAAATTGTTTTGCTGCTGCCCTACATTGCAAGATTTACATCAAAAAGTGAACTTGTTCATAATAAATATGAAGCTGGAGATTGTTAAAAATTTAAGTAAGTATCAGGAATCATGAAGACAATGATAATGATTTTCTTCGTATGCCCCTTCCCTAAAGGGAGCGAAGAAAATCAAATCTCCCACTAGATACAATGTAAATGATTAATAAACAACAGATAATGAACCTATATTCTACAATCCCGCTAATCACTAAAATTCAAATACTGGATCG